>NZ_JBEOVG010000083.1:0-40378 GCF_040295345.1 Actinosynnema sp. NPDC002837 | reverse complement strand
CTGCACCGCCCCCGCCGCTACCACCGCGGCCTGCAACGAGCCCTCCACACCTCCGCGCTGATCAGCATCCGCTGCCACCAACCATCGCGAATGTTCTACGACCGCAAGAGATCCGAAGGCAAACGCCACGTCCAGGCCGTCCTCGCTCTCGCACGCCGCCGGGTCGACGTCGTGTGGGCACTCCTGCCCGACCAGCGTTGCTTCGAGTCGCCGCCACCACACACCACCGCCGCCTGACGTGATCATCTTGACAACTTCATTGAGAATCGGCGCTCATCGGGATGTGGACGTCCTTCGACGCAGCGACGTCGACGGCCCTCTGGTACCCGGCGTCCACGTGCCGGATCACGCCCATGGCCGGGTCGTTGGTCAGCACCCGCTCGATCTTCTGCGCCGCCAGCGGCGTGCCGTCCGCGACCGTCACCTGACCGGCGTGGATGGACCGGCCGATGCCGACGCCGCCGCCGTGGTGCAGCGACACCCAGGTCGCGCCCGACGCGGTGTTGACCAGGGCGTTCAGCAGCGGCCAGTCGGCGATCGCGTCCGAGCCGTCGGCCATCGCCTCGGTCTCCCGGTACGGCGACGCGACCGAGCCGCAGTCGAGGTGGTCGCGGCCGATCACGATCGGCGCGGACAGCTCGCCCGAGGCCACCATCTCGTTGAACTTCAGGCCCGCGAGGTGCCGCTCGCCGTACCCGAGCCAGCAGATCCGCGCGGGCAGGCCCTGGAACTCGACCCGCTCGCCCGCCATCCTGATCCACCGCGCGAGCTGCTCGTTCTCGGGGAACAGCTCCAGGATCGCCCGGTCGGTCTTGGCGATGTCGGCCGGGTCGCCGGACAGCGCGGCCCAGCGGAACGGGCCCTTGCCCTCGCAGAACAGCGGCCGGATGTAGGCGGGCACGAAGCCGGGGAAGTCGAACGCCCGCTCGTAGCCGCCCAGCTTGGCCTCGCCGCGGATGGAGTTGCCGTAGTCGAACACCTCGGCGCCGCGGTCCAGGAAGCCCACCATGGCCTCGACGTGGTCGGCCATCGACTCCCGCGCCCGGTCGGTGAACTCGTCGGGCTTCTTGGCCGCGTAGTCGGGCCAGTCCTCGACCGCGACGCCCTTCGGGCAGTACGCCAGCGGGTCGTGCGCGGAGGTCTGGTCGGTGACGACGTCCACCGGCACGTCGCGGCGCAGCAGCTCCGGCAGCACCTCGGCGGCGTTGCCGATCAGGCCGACCGACAGCGCCCGGCCCTCGGACTTCGCGGCCAGCACGCGGGCGATCGCGTCGTCGAGGTCGTCGGCGATCTCGTCCAGGTAGCGGGTCTCCACGCGGCGGCGGGCGCGCTGCGGGTCGACCTCGACGCACAGGGCCACGCCCTCGTTCATGGTGACCGCAAGCGGTTGCGCGCCGCCCATGCCGCCGAGGCCCGCCGTGACGGTGAGCGTGCCGCGCAGGGTGCCGTTGAACCGCTTGGTGGCCACGGCGGCGAACGTCTCGAACGTGCCCTGGAGGATGCCCTGGGTGCCGATGTAGATCCACGAACCGGCCGTCATCTGGCCGTACATGGTCAGGCCCTCGGCTTCCAGCCGGCGGAACTCGGGCCAGTTCGCCCAGTCCGGCACGAGGTTGGAGTTCGCGATGAGCACGCGCGGCGCCCACTCGTGCGTGCGCATGACGCCGACCGGGCGGCCGGACTGCACGAGCAGCGTCTCGTCGTCCTCCAACCGGGCCAGCTCGCGGCTGATGGCGTGGAAGCTCGGCCAGTCGCGCGCGGCCTTGCCCGTGCCGCCGTAGACGACCAGGTCCTCGGGGCGCTCGGCCACGTCCGGGTCGAGGTTGTTGTGGAACATCCGCAGCGCGGCCTCGGTCGGCCAGCTCCGCGCGGTCAGTTCGGTCCCTCGGGCGGCGCGCACCATCACAGGGCTCCCTTCCGGATCAGGTCTTCGGCGGCGGCGATCTCGGGCGCGAGGTGGCGGTCCGGGCCGGGGCCCTCGACGTGCTCGCGGAGCTTCGCGACGGCCGCCGCGGTGGCGGGTGCGGGGTTGAGCGGTTTGCGCAGGTCCAGCGCGCGGGCGGCGGTCAGGAACTCGATCGCGAGGACCCGGCGCAGGCCGTCGACGGCCTGGCGGAGCTTGCGCGCGGCGGACCAGCCCATGGAGACGTGGTCCTCCTGCATCGCGCTGCTCGGGATCGAGTCGACGGACGCGGGCACGGCCAGGCGCTTGAGCTCGCTGACGATCGCGGCCTGCGTGTACTGGGCGATCATGTGGCCGGAGTCGACGCCCGGGTCGTGCGCCAGGAACGGCGGCAGGCCGTGCGACCGGTTCACGTCCAGCATCCGGTCGGTGCGGCGCTCGGCGATGCTCGCCACGTCCGCGGTGGGGATGGCGAGGAAGTCCAGCACGTAGGCGATCGGCGCGCCGTGGAAGTTGCCGTTGGACTCGACCCGGCCGTCGGCCAGCACCACCGGGTTGTCGATGGACGAGGCCAGCTCGCGGTCGGCGACGGTCTCGGCGTAGGCCACGGTGTCCCGCGCCGCGCCGTGCACCTGGGGTGAGCAGCGCAGCGAGTAGGCGTCCTGCACGCGCGTGCAGTCCGGGCCGCGGTGGCTGTCCATGATCTCGGAGTCGCGCAGGATCTCCGCCATGCGCCGCGCGGAGCGGCCCTGACCGGGGTGCGGGCGCAGGGCCTGGAGGTCGGCGGCGAACACGCGGTCCGTGCCGAGGAGGGCCTCCACGCTCATCGCGGCGGTCAGGTCGGCGACGTCGAGCAGGTAGTTCAGGTCCCGGACCGCCAGGACCAGCATGCCGAGCATGCCGTCCGTGCCGTTGATCAGCGCCAGGCCCTCCTTCTCGGCCAGGCGGACGGGCCGGATGCCGGCCTTCGCGAGGGCCTGCGCGGCGGGGACCAGGTTGCCGTCGGCGTCGCGGACGTCGCCCTCGCCGGTGAGCGCGAGGGCGGCGGCGGACAGCGGCGCGAGGTCGCCCGAGCAGCCGAGCGAGCCGAACTCGTGCACGACCGGGGTGATGCCGGCGTTGAGCATCGCGGCCATCGCCTCGGCGGTCTCCAGCCGCACGCCGGTGTGGCCGCTCGCCAGGGTCTTGAGGCGGAGCAGGACGAGGGCGCGCACGACCTCGCGCTCGACCTCGGGACCCGCGCCGGCCGCGTGCGAGCGGACCAGGGACTGCTGGAGGGCGGCACGGCGGTCCGGCGGGATGTGCCGGACCGCCAGCGCGCCGAAGCCCGTGGACACGCCGTAGGTCGGCTGCTCGGCCGTGGCCAGGCGTTCGATGTGCGCCCGGGCGGTGGTGACCGCCTCGCGGGCCGCCTCCGTGATCTCCACGGGCGCGTCGCCCCGGGCGACGGCGTGGACGTCGTCGCGGGTCAGCGGTTTCGGACCCAGCTGCACGGGTTGCTGCATGTGCCCATCTCAACCCGCCGGCCCGATCCGCACGACCCGACATCCGCCGATCGTGTCTGGTATCCGAGACGACTCGGCCAACCGAAATCACTCCTCACGCGTCCCTCCCCACCGGTAGCTTCGGAAAACCACCATGGGGGTGACCGTGAGTGTCCGCGTGCAGGACCTGACCAGGACGTTCCGCAAGGGCAAGGGCTGGCGGCCCAAGGGCGAGGAGGTGACCGCGCTCGCCGGGCTCACGCTGGACGTGCCCACGAACGAGGTCCACGGCCTGCTCGGCCCGAACGGGGCGGGCAAGACCACGCTGTGCAAGATCCTGTCCACGATCCTGCTGCCGACCTCCGGCAGCGCCGAGGTGCTCGGCCACGACGTCGTGACCGGCGCGGCCGAGATCAGGCACCTGATCGGCATCGTGTTCGGCGGCGAGCGCGGCCTGTACGGGAAGCTGACCGCGCGGCAGACCCTGCGCTACTGGGCCGCGCTCTACAAGCTGCCGGACGCACGGGCGAAGGTCCGCACCGACGAGCTGCTGGCGCGCCTGGGTCTCGCGGACAAGGCCGACGACCTCGTGGAGACGTTCTCGCGGGGCATGAAGCAGCGCGTGCACCTGGCCCGCGGCCTGATCGGCGACCCGAAGCTGATCCTGTTCGACGAGCCGACCACGGGCATGGACCCGGTGGCCGCGCGCGCCTTCCGCACGCTCATCGGCGAGCTGCGCGACGAAGGCCGCACCATCCTCATCACGACCCACGACATGGACGAGGCCGAAGAGGTCTGCGACCGCGTCACGCTGATCGACAAGGGGCGCGTGCTGGCCACCGAGTCGCCGCGCGGCCTGGCCGCGATGTCCGGCCTGCACCGCTGGGTCGAGGCGGAGACGTCGCTGGACGTCACCGGCATCCCCGGCGTGGTGGACACCGAGACCCGCAACGGCGTGCTGCGCGTCAAGACGACCGACGACCGGGCGGCGCGCGCGGTGCTGGACTTCCTGCTGGACCGCGGTGTGCGCTCGGTGCACGCCGTGCCGCCCCGGCTGGAGGACGTCTACCTGGACCTCATCGGCCGTCGCGGCATGGAGGTCTGAGCGGTGCGCCTGTTCCTGTCCGGGGTGCGCACGCAGTTCTGGCTGATCCGCAGGCAGCCCGACGAACTGCTGACGCTGTGCACGATCCCGTTCACCGTGGTGATGATGCTGTCGGTCGTGATGCACGCGGTCCGGCCCGACCTGGTCGCCAACGCGTTCCTCGCGCCCACCCTGATGGGGTTGTGGGGCTTCGCCACGGGACTGGCGACGGTCGTGCTCGTCGGCGAGCGCTGGACCAGGACGCTGGAGCTGGGCATGGCCGCGCCCGGCGCCGTGCACTCCGTCTACCTGGGTCGGATCTCGGCGGTGATGGTGCTGGGCGTCGTCCCGCTCGGCGAGACGTGGCTGCTGGGCAAGCTCCTGTTCGGCGTGACGCCGGCGGTGCACCACCCGTGGGTGTTCTGGGCGGCCATGGCGGCGTCGGTGTTCGCGATGGTCGGCACCAGCCTGCTGCTGGCGGCGTCCATGCTGCTGACCAAGAACAGCAACAACTACCTGAACTTCCTCAGCTTCCCGATCTACCTGCTGTCCGGCGTGATGGTCCCGGTGCACTACCTGCCGGAGTTCCTGCAACCGCTCTCCCACGTGATCTTCCTGTCGTGGTCGGCGGACCTGATGCGGGACGCCATGGCCGCCGGGCCCGTCACGGGCGCCGGCTGGCGGTTGTTGGCGATCACCGGGCTCGGCGTCGCGGCGCTGGTCGGCGGGCGGGTGCTGCTGGCGGCGACCCTGCGCCGGGCGCGCGAGCTGGGGGTGGTGACGTATGCGTGACCAGCTCCGGGTGCTCAAGCACGGGCTGATCGCCTCGTGGACGATGTTCTCGGCGTTCCAGACGTGGAAGACGTGGACGTTCATGTGGCTGTCCCGGCTGCTGATCCAGGCGTGCTTCTACGCGCTGATCGGGCGGATGCTCGGGTCGCAGCAGCAGGTCGACTACCTGCTCATCGGCAACGTGGTCGCGATCATGGCCATCGACGCGACCGTGGTCATCCTGCTGGCCGTCGGCGAGCGGCAGTCCGGCACGCTGGCGCTGATGGTCGCCGCGCCGTCCACTCACCTCACCGTGTACCTGGGGCGGGGGTTGGTGAACCTCGGGTCGGGGGTGGCGGCGTCGACCACGGCGTTCCTCGTGCTGCCGCCGTTGTTCGGGGTGGACCTGCCGTGGCCGAAGGCGGGCCTGATCCCGCTGATGATCTTCGTGGTCGGCTTGTCGTGCTACTGCTACGGGACGTGCGTGGCGTCGTTCGTGCTCGGGTTCCCGTCGGCGCGGTGGTTGGCGCTGAACGTCAGCTACCTGGTGCTGATGACGTTCTGCGGGGTGAACGTGCCGACGTCGTTCTGGCCGGACTGGCTGCGGGCGGTCACGTCCGTGCTGCCGATGACGCACGGGCTGGCCGCGATCCGGGCGTTCGTGGCGGAGGGGCCCGCGTCGACCGTGCTCGTGCAGCTCGGGTTGGAGGTGTGCGTCGGCGCGGCGTGGATCGCCGTGGCGGCGGTGAGCTTCAACCGGATGGTCCGGCGCGGGCGGCGTGATGGGACGATCGAGTTCGGCGGCTGAAGCGGGGTGGGCCTCGGGAGTGGAGTGGGCGCTCTGGGGTCGAGCGCCCACCCTCGGCAGGACGCGTGCCGGTTGCCGGACCTCTAGCGGGTGCCGATCCAGGCCGCGTCCGGGTTGGTGTCCACCGCCAGCGCCGCCGCCACGCGCGCCAGCACGTCGACCGGGGCGTGCTCGGTCTCCGCACCGGACGGCACGGGCTTGCCGCCGGGAACCTTGAACTCGCTCGGCGTCACGCGCACCTGGAAGTTCGGCGCGAGCTGGACGGCGAGCAGGCCGAACCCGTCGGCGGAGTAGTGCGCGGGCTTGCCGTCGACGGTGGTGGGGGTGGAGCCGGCCGGCGCCTCGGCGGTCCGCAGCAGCTCCACGTCGTACCGGACGTAATCGAGGTGGCTCGTGCCGGCGATCGCCCAGTCGGTCGCGCTCGGACCGTTCACCACGACGTACGAGTGCCCGTCGAGCGAGAACGGGACGCGCATCGACGTGGGGTCCGCCGTGACGGAGTCGGCGATCCGCCGCACCTGCGCCCGGACGTCCACGCCGGTCACGTTCTCCAGGCTGACGCTGAGGACGCGGTCGGGGGCGGCGTTCCAGTACAGGCTCTCGCCGAACCAGGCTGCGGTGGCGCCGCCGACCGCCGTGCGGTCGCCGACCGGCGCGTTCGCGACCTTCGGTGCCATGTCGTCCGTGATGGCGGTGAAGACGGAGAAGCGGACCAGCGGCGAGCCGGGGTTCGTCGAGCCGGGCGCGTAGATGCGGGAAGTGCCCCAGCCGGCGATCGTGCGCTCCCGCTCGGTGTAGCCGTCGAGCATCGCCCCGGGCCGGTACTCGAGGGCCCGGGTGGGCACGTCGGCGACCGGGGTGGGCGCGGCCGTGGTGGTGAGCTGCCGGGCGGGCGGGGCCTGGCCCACGACCGGCGCGTTCACGGTGGTCACCACCAACGCCGCCGCGGCGGCCGTCGTGCCGGCGGCGGCGAGCACCAGGAGCAGCGGCTTGCGCGTCCGGCGGGGCCGGTGCAGGGCGGCGAGCACCGCTCCGGGCGGCGGCGTGCGCTCGGCCCGGTGGCGCAGGGCGTCGGTGATCAGGGTTTCGGTGGTGTCGTTCACAGCGACTGCCTCACGCGTTCGTCGGCGCGCAGGACTGCCAGCGCGCGGGAGATGTGACTGCGGACCGTGACCTGGGCGCAGCCCAGCACGGCGGCGATCTCGGCGTCGTCGCAGCCCTCGTAAAAGCGGAGGACGACGGCGGCCTTCTGCTTGCGCGGGAGGCGGTCGATGCGCTGGAGCATCGCCTCCCGCTCGTCGTAGTGGTCGGTGGGGTCGGGCTGGGGCGGGTCCACGCCCGTGAGGGGGAGGTGCGCCTTGAGGCGGCGGCGCCAACCGAGGTACTCGTTGGTCACCATCCGCTTGAGGTACGCGGCCGGCACCTCGACCGAGCCGATGCGCGACCACTTCTGCTGTGCCCGGATCAGGACCTCCTGGACCACGTCCTGGGCCAGGTGCGGATCCCCCGTCAGCACGGTGGCGTAGCGCAGCAGCGGGGTCACCTGTGCGGCGGCGAACTCCTCGAAGCCGGTGCTCATACCCCTCCAATGCGCCCCGACCGGGATTTGTTGAGAATGGGTTCCGTGGGAGGCAGCAGCGACGTGCCGGCGTTGCGCCGGGGGCTCGCCGTGCTGCGCCTGCTGGCGAGCAGGCCCGGTCCGCTGTCGGCGGTCGCGGTGGCCCGGGAGCTGGGTCTGCCCAGGTCCACGACCTACCACCTGCTGGCGGAGCTGACCGCGGCCGGGTTCGCGACCCACTTCCCCGAGGAGCGACGCTACGGGCTGGGCGTGGCGGCGTTCGAGCTCGGGTCGGCCTACCTCCGGCACGATCCGCTGGAGCGCTTGGCCCGGCCCCTGCTCCGGCGCCTGGTCGACACCGTCGGCCGGACCGCGCACTTGGGCGTGCTGCACGGCGCGGAGGCGTTGTACCTGGTGCGCGAGCAACCCCGCCACCCGACCACGATCGTGTCGGACGTGGGCGTGCGGCTACCCGCACACCTGACCGCGTCGGGCCGGGCGATGCTGGGCCGACTGCCCGCCGCGCAGGTCAGGGCCCTCTTCCCGGGCCCCTTCGTCGATCGGACCGGCCGGGGGCCGCAGAACCTGCCCGCGCTGCGGAGGTTGCTGGCCGTCGAACGGCGACGCGGGTGGGCCGTGGAGGACGGCTACGTGACCGCCGGTTTCGCTTCCGTGGCCGCACCGGTCTTCGACCACGGTCAACGGCCGATCGCCGCGATCACCGTGACCTTCCGGCACGTGTGCGAGGCGGAGTGCGGCGAGACGTGGCCTGAACTGGCCACCGAGGCCCGGCGGGCAGCGGACGAGCTGACCACCCGAATCGGCGGCCGGCCCTGAAGGCGCCTGCCACGTCGGTCATCCGGGTCAGGTCCGCGTGGTCTCGTCGATGACATCGCGAGCACCTCGGCTCAAGGCCTGCACCATGACCGCGGCACGAGCGGAACCCATGTCTTTCGCCAACCGCCCCATCAACTCGTGGTCGTCCAGGATGCGGAGCAGTTCGGCGGTACCGCCTCCATCGAGCAAAGCCGGCAGGTGCGACCCCAGTAGCCGTGCTCCGGCTGCCGACAGGTCGTAGTCGGACTTCTCGAACACGTCGTAATCCTCGGCGTAGAGCCGGTCCTCGTACTTCCCGGACGAGTACCACGCGATCATCGTCGCCAGGTCGAGGGCGTCGCGACGGTCGTCGTGGTGCCGATCCCGCCAGGCGAAGATCTTCGACCTCGGCCGCGATGTCGATGTCCCGGGTACGTCGGTCAGGACTCCTGCCGAGCAGGCCGAGCGAGATGAGCGAGATGAGCGAGCGCACCCACGACCAGGTAGTCGACCCGCGCTTCGTGCGCCACTTCGTCGATTCGCGCCAGCACCTCGGCGGCCCTGAGGACCTCATAGTCGGTCGAGGCTCGCAAGTCGATCGTCACTGCTTCTCATCCTGTCCGCGTGCTCGCGTTGGCGAGGGTCGCCGGAAGCGAGCAGATCAGCGTAGATCAGCGTGGAAGGCACGATCCACGACTGCCGGTCGGCCGTCCAGAACCGCCGTCGAACGTGGACGTTGCCTTCTCGTTCGGCGCGCACCAACCGGTGCCTGCCGATGAGCGAGCGCGGCCGTTCGGCGGCGTAGAGGGTGAGAGTCGCCGGGATGAGGTGCGGGTCGAGGACGCTCGCACCGGCTTCGCCACCCACTTGGACGTCGGCCTGCGTCAACTCCTCCTCCGAATCGCGCCACCACGAGAGGTCGGGAGCGTCGAAGTCGCCGAGGGCCAGCGTTGGCGAGAGCCTGGTCGAGTAGGCCTCCGACCAGCGGTTGAGCAACTCACCCGCTCTCGTCAGCCTGCGTTCGCCCGCCACTTCGTACAGGTAGCCCGCCCTGGCGAGGTCATCGACGACCGCCTGAGCCGTGCCGAGCGAGACGCCGCCGGCGCGCGCGAGCGCGCGCAGCGGCTCCCCGGCCATCGACGGCCGGCTGAGCAGGACGAACCCGACCTGCAGGCCGGCGCGGCCGAACGCCTTGCTCCCGCGCGGGGGACCGCCGGGGCGCCCGCCGGCCTTACGACGCCCTCGGACGTCGATGAGCACGTCATCCCACGCGATGTGGGCGTTGCCCGCCTCGTCGACGTAGTCGATGCCCCGCGCACGCAGCAGGTTCGCGGCTTGCTCGGTGATCGAGCGGGCGACGACCAGGGTGGGCAGTGACGCGTGCGGGTGCAGTGCCGTCGCGAGTTCGGCCGGCACCGCGCGCTTGACCAGGACGGCGTACGTCCGAGTCGCGCCCGAGGCCCGGCTGACGCGAGCCACCAGGTCGACCCACTCGTCGGCGGTCCGGTCACCTACGTCGGCCTCGAGGCCGAGCGGACGCAGCCACTCCCGCAACTCGGTCAAGCGTGTGTTCAAAATTGCCTCATGTTCATTTTCGGTGAACATGGGCTAGTACTGAACGCACCCTGGGCTCGTCGCAAGTCGCCGGCTCTGCCGGCGGACTGCTCACCACCGGTCTCGCCTGGTGGCAGGCGAACGGTGGCAGCGCGACCCCGCCGCGCGAGCGTCCTGGCGCAACTCGGCCCGGTCACCCTGGAACGGGCGGCCGGGCCGAGGGAGTCGCGATCGCGGGCTCAGAGCGTGACGGACTTCAGGAAGTCGGCCGCCACGTTCGCGATCGTCTCCTTGTCCACGTCCACCCGCTTGACGAGATCGGCCAGCTTCTCCGTGGTCAGCGCCGCGGACACCTTGTTCAGCGCGTCCTTGCCCTTCGCGTCGACCGCGTCCGACCGCAGCAGCGGCACCACGTTCTGGGCCGGGTACATCACCTTCGGGTCGTCCAACTCCACGAAGTCGTTCGCCTTGATGTCCGCCGACGTCGTGTAGAGGTTGGCCACCTGCACGGTGCCGTCCTTCAGCGCGTCCACCGTGATCGGGCCACCGGTGTCGGTGGTCTTGATCTCGGTGAACTTGACCCCGTACAGCTCCTGGATCTTGGCCTCCCAGCGCTGCGCCCACTCACCGGCCGCGCCCAGCGCGTACTTGCCGGAACCGAGGTCGGCGATCGACTTCACGCCGCCGTCCGCGGTGGCCTTGGTGACCACCAGGACGTCCTTGTCCTCCGCGTCCGACTTCTCCAGCACCTCGAGGCCCAACGGCGTCTTGGACTTCAGCGCCGTGTACACCTCCTCGGCCTCGGTGGTGGTGTTGGTCTTGTCGAAGTAGTTGAGCAGGTTGCCCGTGTACTCCGGCACCACGCCGAGCGACTTGTCCTGCAACGCCTTCACGACCAGCTCGCGCGCTCCGATGCCGGCCTTCACCGTCACGTTCGCGCCGGTCGCCTTCAGCGCACCGGCGTAGATCTCGGCCAGGATCTTGTTCTCGGTGAAGTCGGCCGAACCGACCACGACCTCACCCGACGCGGCCTGCTGGCCACCCCCGCCGAGGTCCTCCTTGGACCCGCACGCGGAGACGACCAGGGCGGTCGCCGCGACGACAACGGCCAACGTGCGCTTCATGCCGTACTTCCTCCAGACTCGACGGGCGCCGGCTCTCCCCGACGCCTCGACCGCGACCCGCTCGACCGCGCCTTCCCACTCCCCGCGCGACGAGCCTTGGCCGACAGCCTCAAACCCGCGGGCACGACCAGCCTGCCGACGCCCGCGAGCACCACGTCCAGCACGACCGCGAGCAGCGCGATGAGGATCGCCCCGCCGACGAACTGCCCGTAGTCCAACACCCGCAGGCCGTCCAGCAGGGGACGTCCCAACGTCTCGATACCGACGTACGCCGCCACCGACGCGGTCGCGACCACCTGCAACATGGCGTTGCGCAGACCACCGACGAGCAGCGGCAGCGCGTTGGGCACCTCGACCCGCCACAACCGCTGCGCGCCGGTCATGCCCATGCCGCTCGCCGCGTCGACCACACCTCGGTCCACGTCCTGGATGCCGGCGTAGGTGCCGGCCAGGATCGGCGGCACGGCCAGCACGACGAGGCCGATCAGCACACCGGTCGTGCCACCGCCCGCGACCAGGTACAGGAACGTGACCAGGCCCAACGTCGGCAACGCCCGCAGCGCGTTGCTGCCGCCGACCAACACCACCCCACCACGCCCGGTGTGCCCGACGTACAGGCCCAGCGGCACGGCGATCAGCGCCGCGCCGAGCACCGCGCCGAAGCAGTACAGCAGGTGGATGCCGACCCGCACCGGGATCGACTTGCCGCCCGACCAGTTGGCCGGGTCGACCAGCCAGGCCAACGCGTCCGCGAAGATCACGGCGCACCACCCGCCCGCGCCCACGGCGTCAACCGGTTGCGCAGCAGCACGAGCAGCAGGTCGACCACGAGCGCCAGCACCAGCGTGAGCACGATGCCGATGATGATCGGCGCCAGGTACCGCTGCCGGAAACCGTCGGTGAACAACGTGCCCAGACCGCCCGTGCCGATCAACGCGCCCACGCTCACCAGGCTGATGTTGCTCACCGAGCCGACCCGCACGCCGGCGGCCAGCACCGGAACGGACAGCGGCAGCTCCACCGTGAAGAACCGGCGCAGCGGCCGGAAGCCCATGGCGGTGGCGGCGGCGGTCACGTGCGCGGGCACCGCGGCCAGCGCTTCGGCGACGGGCCGGACCAGCAGCGCGGTCGTGTAGACCGTCAACGCGAGGATCACGTTCAACGGGTCGAGCACCTGCGTGCCGATGACCGCCGGGATGATCGCGAACAGCGCCAGCGACGGGATCGTGTAGACCACGTTCGACAGCCCGATCAGCGCCGCGTTGACCTGGCGGAACCGGTGGCACAGCAACCCGAGAACGATCGCCAGCACGACCGACACCACCAGCGGCACCAACGACAGGTAGACGTGGTCGAGCAGCATGTCCAGCAGCGCCGCCCTGGTGCCCGCGTCGCTGAGGTACTTCGCTATGTCACCCACGGCGGCTCTCGATCACGTCGAGCACCTGGCGCGCGGTCACCACGCCCACCAACCGCCCGTCACCGCGCACGGCGACGCCCAGCCCGGACGGCGAGGACAGCGCGGCGTCCAGCGCGCCCCGGATCGACGCGCCCACCTCGTACAGCGAGCCGCCCGGCACGACCGACGCGTCCGGCGCGACCCAGCCCTGCGGCCGCTCCTCCGCGTCCACCACGAGCCGCCAGTCCGAAGAGGACTCGACCTCGGCGCCCTCGACGACCGTGGGCACCTCCGCCACTTCAACCCCGGACGAGTCCACAAAGGACAGACTGCGGTAACCGCGGTCCTTGCCCACGAAGCTCGCCACGAAGTCGTCCGCGGGCCGGGTCAGCAGCTCGGCGGGCGGCGCGTACTGGGCGAGGAAGCCGCCGGTGCGCATCACCGCGACCTTGTCGCCGATCCGGATGGCCTCGTCGATGTCGTGCGTGACGAACACGATGGTCTTGTCCAGCTCCGCCTGCAGCCGCAGCAGCTCGTCCTGCAGCCCTTCCCGCACCACCGGGTCGACCGCGCTGAACGGCTCGTCCATCAGCAGCACCGGCGGGTCCGCGGCCAACGCGCGCGCCACGCCGACGCGCTGCTGCTGGCCGCCGGACAGCTGCACGGGGTAGCGGTGGCCGAGCTCGGCGGGCAGGCCGACCAGCTCCAGCAGCTCGGCGGCGCGCTCCCTGGCCTTGCGGCGCGTCCAGCCGATGAGCAGCGGCACCGTGGCCACGTTGTCCAGCACGGTCCGGTGCGGGAACAGGCCCGCCTGCTGGATCACGTACCCGATGCCGCGCCGCAGTGTGGGCGGATCCACACCCAGCACGTCCGCGCCGTCCACCAGGACGGTGCCCGACGTGGGGTCGATCATCCGGTTCACCATGCGCAGGGACGTGGTCTTGCCGCACCCGGACGGTCCGACGAAGACGGTGATCGTGCCCGCCTCGACCACGAGGTCCAGGCCGTTCACCGCGGTGGTCCCGTCGTCGAACCGCTTGGTCACGTCGCGGAACTCGATCACCCGTGGATCCTCCTGCCGATGGGCATCAAGCGTCGAACGACCCTAGCCCGTCAGTCCGACCGTGGCACGGCGTTTCACCATCCGGTCAGTAGGCTGCACCGGTTGTGGCAACCGAACTGGTGCGAGCACTCCTCGCTGAACGCGGCCCGCACGCCCGCAAGCTGCGGCGCGTGGTCGACCTGCTGTGCGACGACTGGCACACGCTGGCCGAGTTGGTTCGGCTTCCCGCTGTGCCGCGGCGCACCGTGCAGGAGCTGCTGACCGCGGTCGGCGACGACCTGGAGACCAGCCGCGACCGGTTCCGGCTCGCGCCCGCCAAGGCCGCCGACTACGCCGGGTTCCGCGCCGGTGACGACCTGGTGGACCCGGTGGACGCGCTCGTGCCCCGGCACGGCGAGCACCTGCGGTCGATCCTGGCCGACATCGCGGACGTGCCGCCGCCGCTGGCCGCGCTCGACCACGTGCAGGCGACGGCGGAGACGGCGCTGAAGCGCGCGTTGTGGCTGGACACGACCTACGACCTGGCCGGGCGCACGCTGCTGTGCCTCGGCGACCACGACCTGACCTCGCTCGCGGTGTGCGCGGTGAACCCGGCCGTCGAGGTCGTCGTGGTGGACGTGGACGACCGGCTGCTGGAGCACATCTCGACCCGTGCCCGTGAGCGCGGGTGGTCGGTTCGGACGGTGCACGCGGACTTCCGGTTCGGCCTGCCTCCCGCCGTGCTGGAGTCGGCGGACCTCGTGTTCAGCGATCCGCCGTACACGCCGGAGGGCATGGGGCTGTTCGCCGCGCGGGCGGTCGAGTGCCTGGCCGACCTCGGTCGGGGACGGGTGCTGCTCGCGTACGGGTTCAGCGACCGGACGCCCGCGCTGGGGCTGAAGGTGCAGCAGGAGTTGCAGCGGCTCGGGTTGGTGTTCGAGGCGATCCTGCCCGCGTTCCACCGGTTCGACGGCGCGCAGGCCATCGGCAGCGCGGCCGACCTGTACGTGTGCCGACCGACGTCCCGCCGTTCGGTGTCACCCGCTTCGGCGAAGACCGCGATCTACACGCACGGTCCGCAGTCGGTGGAGGCGACCAGGCCGGGTTCGACGGCGTTGGCCGCCCTGGTCGACCTGGCGCCGCGGCCGGAGTCCTCGCCGCCGCCGAAGCCGCGTGCGCCGGGGTGGGCCGACCCGATCGGCAAGGGCGCGGCGTCGTTGGCGGTCGACCTGTCCGGCGACCCCGGGCCGTGGCTGCTGCGGACGCTGCTGGCGTGCTCGCCCGGCCGGATGGCGGCGCTCGTGCCCAACAACCACCCGAACGTGTCGTCCGCGGCGGGTCAGCAGGAGCTGAGGTCGTTGGTGGACACCAGGTTCGCGCTGCGGTTCCTGCGCTCCACTCCGGACGGCAAGCACTGCGTGGTCGTGGCCGACCAGGTGCTGGCGGGCACGCTGGACGTCGGCGGGCTGGCCGTGCGGGAGGTGCTCACGCGCGCGCACGGCAAGTTGGGCAACGTGTGGCGCGAGGCGTTGGTCACGGCCACCCGCGGCGCGATGACCAAGCGGGAGGCGCGGGAGCGGATCGGCGAGCACGAGGACCTGGAGCTGAGGCTGATCGACCTGCCACGGCACCGGATCGCCGAGCTGCTGCCGCTGATCCGCGCGTCGGCGTCCCAGTAGGGGGGGAGGTTTCCGCCGGAATGCGGCGAACCGCGCCGTGCGGGCCGCCTCCGACGGTAACTTTCAGCTCGAACCTGGAGGCGCGCGCATGACTCACCCCAACCCCGGTCAGCAGTACCCCGGCCAGCCGATGCCCGGCCAGCAGTACCCGGGCCAGCCGCTGCCCGGACAGCCGATGCCGGGCCAGCCGCTGCCCGGCCAACCGATGCCCGGCCAACCGTTCCAGGGCCAGCCGATGCCCGGGCAACCGTTCCCCGGCCAGCCGCCGTTCCCCGGTGCCCAGCCGCCCTTCCCGGGCCAGGGCTACCCCGGATACCCGGGCCCGCCCAAGCCGCCGGGCAAGGCGATGGCCGTGGTCGCCGGGCTGCTGTACCTGCCGGGCGTGCTCCTCGCCCTCATCGGCGCGGCCGGGTTCGCGAGCCAGACGGGGTTCGCGATGGAGCTCTGGGGCACGATCCTCGTGCCACCGTTCCCCCGCAACTACGGGAGCTTCGAGGTCGCGGCCGCCGTCGCGTTCGTGCTGCCGGCCCTGGCGCTGATCCTCGTCGTGCTGCTCTTCAGCCGGGTGCCCGGCGTGCGGTGGGGACTGGTCGCGATCTCGTTGCTGGCCGTGGTGAGCTTCGGGCTCATCGTCGTCGACGTCTCGCCGGGTCTCCCGCTCTCCTTCGGGATCATGCCGGTGGTGGCCCTGGTGCTGTGGTTCGTCGCGGGTCTGGTGGCCGCGCTGCCCCCGGTGGGTCGGGCGATGCGCGGCGCGAAGCCGAAGACGCCGCCGCACCAGCAGGCCGGCCCGCCGATGGGGGGACCTCCAATGGGGGGACCTCCGATGGGTGGCCCGCCTCCCGGCGTTCCCGGCCCACCTCCGCCCGGCGTTCCCGGCCCGCCCCCACCCGCCCAGGGGCACTGGGGCTGACCGGACAGTGAGCTGACGGGCATAGAGCCGACCGGGCAGGGGGCTGGACCGGGGAGCTCACTCGCCGAAGCGCGTGATGGCCTTGAGCATGTCGCGCGCCTTGCCGAACAACGCCTTCAGCGCAGCCAGGATCCGCGCCATCACGCGCCCGAGGTCCGCCAACCTCCGGTTGATCCGGTCCAGCACGACCGCGCCCCGCCCGACCGCCCACGCCGCGAACGCGGGCAGCGAGCCGTCGGCCGTGATCTCCGACGCCGCGAGCGCGACGGTGGCGTTGTCCAAGACCTCCCGGACGAACAACGCGACCACGTCGCGGAACACACCGCGGACCGCGGCCGTGATCGCGCCCACCTCGGCCACGTGCGCCGCGACGTCCACGCACAGCCGGCTCATCCCGGCGATCTCCGCGGTGAGCCGACCGCCACCCGCCCGCCGCCGCACGATGCCGTCCAACGTGGTGGCGACCTGCTTCCAGGTGGCGACCGCGTCCTCGAACCGGTCGCCGTGGCCCGCCAGCCAGTCCAGCGGCTCGCGCAGGAAGTCCACGTGCTCGACCAACCACCCGAGCCCGGCGTCGGCCAGCAGGGCCAACGGGTCGACGTCCGCCGTCGGCACGGCGAGGTCGGCCTCGAGCGTGTCCGGCGCCGACCCGGTCAACTCCAGCACGGGGAACCCGGTCACCGAGCCGACCCGGGCTCGTCCTCGGGCGCCCTCAGGCTCCGCGGCAGGGGCAGGTCGTCACCGACCTCCTCACCCAGCGAAACCCCAGCCGACCCCGGCGGCACCGAGCCGGTCAGGAAGTCCATCGCCGCCGTGCCGCCGAACTGCGGCTCGACGATCGACACCGCCTGCCGCGCGGCCTGCTCCTGCGCACGCCGCACGGTGTCCATCACCACCTCACCGAGCCTGGCGGGCGAGAACTCCTCCGCCGCGGCCGAGAACTCGATGTGCCGCAACGACCCGTTCGGCGCGACGGTCGCCGTCACCACGCCGTCCGGCGACCGCTGCGTGGCCTGCGCGCGCCGGATCCGGTCCCGCAGCTCGCGGGACCGCTCGGCCAGGTGCCGCGCCCTGGCTTCGAGGTCGGCGATCATCCGTTCCTGGTTCACCGGTCGGCACCTGACGTCGTGGCGTCCATCGGAACGGGAGTATCGCCCATCAACCGGCGCGGGGGATGTGCAACGGACCAAGTGCCAGCACCGCGCGGAACTCCTTGGGCGGCACGGGGCGCGAGAACAGCCAGCCCTGGTAGGTGTCCACGCCGATGCCTCGCAGCACGTGGAACTGGGTCGCGGTCTCCACGCCCTCGGCCACGCACTTGCGGTCCATCGCCCGGGCCATGTCGACCACGGCCTTCGCCACCGCGAAGTCCGACGAGTCGCTCCCGACACCGGACACGAACCGCCGGTCGACCTTGATGATCTGCGCCGGCAGGTCCTTCAACCTGGCCAGCGACGAGTAGCCGGTGCCGAAGTCGTCCACCGCGAACCGGATGCCCCGCTCCACCAGCTCGCCCATCGCCTGCCGCACCCGCGACGGCAGGTCGACCAACGCGGTCTCCACCAACTCCAGCACCACCCGGTCCCACGGGATGCCCGCCTCGGCGATGGCGTCGGCCACGATGTCCACGAACTCCGGGTCACCCGGCACCAGACCGGCCAGGTTCACCGCCACCGACACCGGCCTACCACCCGGCTCCGGCCACGTCGACGCCTCCTTCAACGCGGTCCGCAACACCCACCGGTCCAGCTCCCGCAACAGGTCACCCTGCTCGGCCACGGGCAGGAAGATGTCCGGGGGCAACAGCCCGCGATCCGGGTGCGGCCACCGCACCAACGCCTCCGCCGTCTGCACCACGCCGTCCACCCCGACCACCGGCTGGAAGTGCAACGCCAACCCGTCGTGCTGCAACGCCTCCCGCAGCTGCCCCTCCAGGTGCACCTGCCGGTCGGCCGAAGCGATCAACGCCGCGCTCGCCAACGACACCCGACCCGCACCCGACCGCTTCGCCTCGAACATCGCCGCATCGGCGAAGCGCAACAGGTCGTTGCCCGTCGCACGCGACCCGTTCGGCACCGCCGCCCCGATCGACGCCGACACCCGGACCAGCTGCCCGTGCACCGGCACCGCCGTGCGCAACAACCCCGCCACCTTCGTGGCCAGCGCGTCCACCCCGCCCACCCGGTCGAGGTTCTCGCAGATGATCACGTACTCGTCACCGGACAGGCGAGCCGCCGTGCAGCCGTCGGGCAGACCACCCTCCAACCGCCGCGCCAACGCCACCAACAACTCGTCACCCGCGTCATGGCCCAGCGAATCGTTGACCCGCTTGAAGTTGTCGATGTCGCAGAACAACACCGCGACCTTCGACCGCTCCGGCGACTCCAGCAGCTCCCCGAGCATCTCCTTGACCAGAGCCCGGTTCGGCAACCCGGTCAGCTCGTCGTGCGTGGCCTGGTGCCGCAGCGCCTCGGCCGTGCGGCGGCGCTCGGTGATGTCCTGGAACACGATCAGCCAGAACCGGCGGCCGTCGTCCTGCACGGACAGCGCGATGTGCAGCTCGCAGTACACCTGCACGCCGTCGCGGCGGACCAGGATGCGCTGCGGGATCTTGTGCGTGCGCTCGGCGTCCGGCGCGGACATCTCGTCGATCGACGGCAGCCCGCCGCTCGTGTCGTCCGGGTGGGTGAGCGCGCTCGCCGTCATGCCGCGCAGCTGCTCCAGGTCCATGCCGAGCAGGTCGCACAGCGCGTCGTTGGCGTCGACCAGCCGCTCGCCCTCGTCGAACAGGCCGATGCCGACCGGGGTCAGCGACACCAGGTCGGCGAAGCGCTGGCTGGACCGCTTCATCCTGGTCTCGGCGGCGCGCTGCTCGGTGATGTCCTGCGCCGTGCCGACCGCGAGCGGCAGGCCGTCGGGGCCCTTGACCACCACGCCGTAGCTGCGGAACACGCGCAGCCTGCCGTCGTCGCGGCGCACGATCCGGTGTTCGAGCTGGATCGGCACCTCCTCGGTGGCCAACTGCTGCCACAGGTCGTCCACCCAGCCGCGGTCGTCGGGGTGCACGAGGTCGAGGTAGGTCTGGTAGCGGATGCGCTCCCCGCGCGGCACGCCGAACAGCTCGGTCAGCATGTCCGACCACGCCACGTCGCCGGTCTGCAGGTTCCACTCCCAGACGCCGAGCTGGGCGGCCTTCTGCGCGTCGGCGAGCCGGCGGCGGTCGTCGCGGAGCTGGCGTTCCAGCGCGCGGGCCTCGGTGACGTCCTGGACGGTGCCGTGCAGGAGGCTGATGTGGCCGCCCTCGAACTCGGCCCGCGCCCGGCACACGTACACGCGGTCGCCGACCTCGCTGCGCACCTCGGCCTCGAGCGTCCGGCCCTCCGTGGCGCCGCCGCCGTCCTCCAGCTTCAGCAGCTTGCGGCGCAGGTCCTTCAGCACGCCCCGGTCCTCCTGGTGCACGCCGCACAGCAGGTCGTCGTCGGGGACGACGCCCAGCTCGGCGTACATCTCCAGGAAGACCTCGCTGCGGTGCACCGCGCCGGACGCGATGTCGTAGCTCCAGCTGCCCATGCGCGCGAGGCGCTGCGCCTCCAGCAGCCGGGCCCGTTCGGTCTCCAGGGCGCGGTCGGACCGCCACTGGTCGGTGATGTCGCGGATGTAGCCGGTGATGAACTGGGTCCGGCCGTCGGATCTCAGCTTCGCCTCGGCCACGCCGCGGATCCAGCGCAGCTCGCCGTCGGGGAGGATGATCCGGTAGACGATGTCGATCGGGTTGCCGTCCAGCGCCCGGTTGGCCCAGTAGCTGGCGACCATCTCGTAGTCGTCGGGGTGCACGACGTCGAGCACGGCCTGCGCGCCGGGCACCACCTCGCCGGGCCGCACGCCCATCATCTCGTAGTGCGACTCGGACCAGACCGTGACGCCGGTGTCCGGGTCGTACTCCCACGAGCCGATCTGCGCGACCCGCTGCACGGTGCGCAGCCTGCGCTGCTCGTCGCGCAGGTCCTCGGCGGCCTGGGCCAGGTCGGAGACGTCGACCAGCAGCACGGCGTGCAGACCGGTGCCCGGCACCTGGGTGCGCACCACGCGGACCGGCACCAGCGCGCCGTCGGCCTGGTGCAGGCGCAGGTCGTCGGGGCCGCCCAGCAGCAGTTCGCCCAGCGACCGGCCGATGAGGTCCTCGGCGGAACGCGCCTTCGTCAGCGCCACCGCCGCGGCGCTCGCCCGCATGACGACGCCCTTGGGGTCGCACAGCAGCGTCGGCGCCTCGGGCAGCGCGATGCCGTCCAGCGCCACGTCGCCGTTCTGCGGACGCGCTGGGTCGAGCACCACCGGAGCGCGTCCAACCCGCTTGGGCACGGTCCCACCTTCCCGTGTTCACGGCAGGGATGACCGGCCCGACCGCACCCAAAGACGGCGTCCCTCTCCACGGGCAATATTCACCCGAGGAGAGGGACGGTAGCGCTTCGGAGCGTCATCGCCCACCCCTCAACGGGCTAACGAAACAACACGTTAGCGGTTTCGTTGCCTGTCGACGGGTACGGACGGATGCGGCCGGAGCTCTCCCAACTCCGACTTGGAGTCAGGCTACTCCGTCTTCGCGGGCTGCCAAGGCCACGGCGGCGGCCACTTCCGGGCCGACCCGCGGGTCGAGCGCGCTCGGCACGATCCGGTCGACCGAGAGGTCGTCGGCGGCGACCTCCGCGATCGCCGCCGCGGCGGCGAGCTTCATGCCCTCGGTGATGCGCTTCGCGCCCGCGTCCAGCGCGCCGCGGAAGATGCCGGGGAACGCGAGGACGTTGTTGATCTGGTTCGGGAAGTCGCTGCGCCCGGTGGCGACCACGGCGGCGTGCCGGCGTGCCACGTCCGGGTGCACCTCGGGGTCCGGGTTGGACAGGGCGAACACGATCGAGTCGTCGGCCATGCTCGCGATCAGCTCTTCGGGCACCTTGGACGACGAGACGCCGACGAACACGTCCGCGCCGCGCAGCGCCTCGGCGATGCCGCCGCGCAGGCCACTGCCGTTGGTGACCTCGGCCAGCTGCGCCTTGACCGGGTTCAGCGCGTCCCGGCCGACGTGCACGATGCCGCGCGAGTCGACCACGGTGACCTCGCCGACGCCCGCGGCCAGCAGGATCTTCGCGCAGGCCACACCGGCCGCGCCCGCGCCGGAGATCACCACGCGCTGGTTCGCCACGTCCTTGCCGAGCACCGTGTTCGCGCCGCGCAGGGCCGCCAGCACCACGACCGCGGTGCCGTGCTGGTCGTCGTGCATGACCGGCACGTCCAGGGCCTCGACGAGCCGGGCCTCCAGCTCGAAGCAGCGCGGCGCGGCGACGTCCTCCAGGTTGACCGCGCCGAACGACGGCCGCAGCCGGACCAGCGTCTCCACGATCTCGTCCACGTCCGTGGTGTCGAGCACCAGCGGGATGGAGTCGAGGCCGCCGAAGGTCTTGAACAGCGCCGCCTTGCCCTCCATCACCGGCAGGGACGCGCTCGGGCCGATGTCGCCCAGGCCGAGCACGGCGGTGCCGTCGCTGACCACGGCGACCAGCCGGTGGGCCCAGGTGTACTTGGCGGCCAGCCCCGGGTCGTCCGCGATGGCCCGGCTGACCCTGGCCACGCCGGGCGTGTAGGCGATCGAGAGCGCGCGGGGGTCGGCCAACGAGGCGGTCGCGCCGACGGCCAGCTTTCCGCCTTCGTGGGCGCGGAAGATTTCCTCGTCACTCAATTCGGTGGTCATCTGGGGCTGGTCGTTCAATGCGGTCACGGAAGTCCTCCTGCGGTGCGCGATACCTGCGGCGCACCGGGACCGGCGTTGTCACGCGGGTCGACGGGGCCTGTCTGGGGGGCGTCCACGCGGTCTGCGGGACGGCTCTCGGTGGCGGTGTGCGGGCAAGCATGGCAGCGACGCCGACGGCTGTCTGCGGCGGGGATCACAGTTTTTCCGCAGGTCAGAGGTAGTGCCACAGAACGTACGTCCGGTTTTCTGGACCGACCGGTCAGTTTCCGCAGGCAGGATCGGTCAAGAACCGCCGCGTTCTAGTGTGTGCGCCATGCAGGCACGTGAGTTGAAAATTTCCGGCGCTTTCGAGTTCACCCCATCGGTGTTCCCCGACGATCGCGGCATGTTCGTCGCGCCGTACCAGGAAGCGGCGTTCGTCGAAGCCGTCGGGCACCCGATGAAGATCGCCCAGACGAACCACAGCGTGTCCAAGCGCGGTGTCGTGCGCGGTGTCCACTTCGCCGACACGCCGCCGGGGCAGGCCAAGTACGTGCACTGCCCGCGCGGGCGCATGATCGACATCGTGGTGGACCTGCGCGTCGGCTCGCCCACGTTCGGCGAGTGGGACGCGATGGAGCTGTCGGAGGGGTTGTTCAACTCCGTGTACCTGCCCGAGGGCGTCGGGCACGCGCTGATGGCGCTGGAGGACGACACGGTCGCGTCGTACCTGTGCTCGGAGGGGTTCAACCCGAAGGCCGAGCACGGCATCCACCCGCTGTCGATGGACCTGCCCTTCCCGGCCGACGTGACGCCGGTGCTGTCGCCGAAGGACGCCGCCGCGCCGACGTTCGAGGAGGCGCGCGACGCCGGGCTGCTGCCGTCCTACGACGAGTGCCTGGCCTGGTACGCCAAGCTGCGCGCCTGATCCCGCCCGACGACCCGCCGGCCCTTCGCGAAGGCCGCCGGCGGTTCACCTTCCCGCGACACCCGCCGCCTCCCCGCGGCCGGCGTTCAGCCGTCCGGTGCGGGCCGCCGGCGCAGCAGCCGGGGCCGGGGCCAGAGCCGGGCGCGGACCACGCCCACCACCTCCGCGGGCCCCAGCGTCCGCGAGTCCGTGGAGGCGAACGGGTTGTCGCCCTCGACGTGCCAGCCGCCGCCGTCGGCCCGGACCGCGCGCTTGACCGACAGCTGCCCGGGCCGCGCCGCCCACCTGACCAGCACAAGATCGTGCCGATGGGGCGGCTTCCCGAAGTGGACCAGCACCACGTCCCCCGTCCGCAGCGTCGGCGCCATCGAGGGTCCGACCACCCGAACCAGCGGCAACGGGTTCGCTTCCGGCCGTGTCAACGCTTCCCCTCCACCTGCTCGCGCCGAGGCCCCGGAGTAGGGTTCGTCACGTCGGAGCATCCACTGTCAGGGAGGAAAGATGCGACTTCTGTCGCGCATCCGTTCACTCCGCCGCCCGCTCCTGGAGGCCACCGCGCACTGCGACCTCCCGTGCGGTGTTTACGACCCGGCCCAGGCCCGGATCGAGGCCGAGTCGGTCAAGGCGATTCAGGAGAAGTACCAGGCGAACGAGGACCCCGAGTTCCGCGCCCGCGCCATCCTGATCAAGGAGCAGCGCAGCGAGCTCGTCAAGCACCACCTGTGGGTGCTGTGGACCGACTACTTCAAGCCGCCGCACTTCGAGAAGTACCCGGAGCTGCACGACTTGTTCAACCGGGCCACCAAGGCGGCCGGCGCGTCCGGCGCGAAGGGCTCCATGGACCCCGCCAAGGGTCAGGAGCTGCTCGACCTGATCGCCCAGATCGACAAGATCTTCTGGGAGACGAAGGCCGCGGCCTGATCACCTGCTCCACGCGGCGCTGACCGAGCGGAACCGTTCGCCTGGTCAGCGCCGTTCCGCGTGCCGAGGCGGTGGTCGGCCACCGTCCCGGTGCGCTGTTCGGGTGACCGTGCGCCGCCGCGCGTCCGGGCGCCTGCCCGCCCTGGGACCATCGACGGGTCCCGTTCGGCGGTCGGCAAGGAGATCTCGCCCGATGAGCACGCCCGTCCCCTCCGAGGACTCGGTGCGGAAGCCGTGGGGCGCGGCGGCCCGGTTGTTCCGCGTGCCGCCGCCCGCGGACTCGCCGGCGCTGGGCCGGGTCTCCTCCTGGCGTTCCGTGCTCGGCCTGCTGACGCTGGTCGTCCTCGGCCGGGGCGATCGCGGCGTGGTGGACACCCTGAACGAGGACGGCTGGGGCAAGGCCGTCGAGAACGTGATCATCGCGCTGGCCATCGTGCCCGTCGCCATGGCGCTGCTGTACCTGCGCACCCACCGCGAGCACCGCGCCGAGCTGCGCCTGGGCCCGGTGATCGGCAAGATCGCGCTGCTCCTGCTGACGACCTTCGGCGCGATGGCCCCGATCGTGCTCGTCGTCACCAACGACCTCTTCGACACCTTGGAGCCGACCGACTTCGGCACGGCGGTGCTCGCGCTCTTCGGCGGCCTGCTCGCCATCGCCTACGCGATCTGGGTGGCCGTCTACGTCGGCTGCGCGGCCTGGTGGGCGGTGCGCGGCAGCTGCTTCATCGGCGAGTTCCACCCCCTCCTCGGTCCCGCCGTCACGACCGCCGTGGTCGTCACCGCCACTGCGGTCGAACTGGTCGAGGCCGACACCAACAGCGTGTCCGACTCGCTCTGGCTGACCCTCACCCTCGGCGGCCTGGTCACCACCCTCGTCCTGGCCGCCGTCGAGTACTCGATGCTCCGCGCGCGGCGGATCGCCTGGCGCACCGGCCCGCGACCGCAACCGGTGCCCCGACCCGGTGACGGGGTGCGGCGTCCGTAAGCTCGGGCCGTGACCTCACACGTCTACCTGCTGCGGCACGGTCAAACAGAGTGGTCCGAGAGCGGTCGGCACACCGGGCTGACCGACGTTCCCCTGACCGGGACCGGGGTGCAGCAGGCCCGCCGCGCCGGCGCCGTGCTGGCCCGGCTGCGCGCCACCGACCTGCCGCCCGCGCTGGTGCTGACGAGCCCGCGCCAACGCGCGTGGCGGACCGCCGAGCTGGCCGGGCTGCACGACGTCGAGCGCACCGAGGAGCTCGCCGAGTGGGACTACGGCGACTACGAGGGCCTCACCACGCCCCAGATCCGGGAGACCGACCCGGGCTGGACGGTCTGGACCCACGCCGTGCCCAAGGGCGAGACGCACGACGAGGTGCACGCGCGCGCCGCCAAGGTGCTCGACCGGGCACGCCAGGCGTTGCTCAGCGGTGACGTGGTGCTGGTCGGCCACGGCCACTTCAGCCGCGTGCTCATCGCCACCTGGCTGAACCTGCCGCCGAGCGAGGGCGTCCACTTCGGACTGGACCCGGCCGGCACCACCGTGCTCGGCGACGAGCGCGGCGACCCGCAGGTGCGGCGGCTGAACGTGCCCGCCTGGGAAGTCGACGTTGACTGATCCCCGCATCCGCCGCGTGCGCGAGGAGGACGTGCCCGCCGTCGTCGCCCTCGTCGAAGAGCTGGCCGAGTACGAACGCGCGCGGCACGAGTGCCACCTGACGGTCGAGCAGCTGCACGAGGCGCTGTTCCGCCCCTCGCCCGCCCTCTTCGGCCACGTGGCCGAAGTGGACGGTCGGGTCGTCGGCATGGCCCTGTGGTTCCTCAACTTCTCCACCTGGCGCGGCACGCACGGCATCTACCTCGAAGACCTCTACGTCCAGCCCGACCAGCGCCGGAGCGGCCTCGGCCGGGCGCTGCTGCAAGCCCTCGCCGAGGAGTGCGTCGCCCGCGGCTACGCGCGCCTGGAGTGGTGGGTGCTCGACTGGAACGCGCCCGCGATCGGCTTCTACAAGTCGCTCGGCGCGCTCCCCATGGACGAGTGGACCGTCTTCCGCCTCACCGACGACGCGCTCACGCAACTGGGACTGCACGGCTGACGCCGACCTGCCGGATCAGCCCCACCCACCACACGAACGTGAACGCGATGACGGTCGGGTTCTTCACGAACAGCAGCACGGCCAGGTAGGTCTGCCGCGCCGACTCGGGGAGCAGCCCGCCGACCACCTGCTCGGCGACGACGTCGAACACCAGCACCGCCACCGCCAGCAGGACCCCCTGCCACACCAGGCTCGGCCAGTGCCGCGCCGCGAACGACCGCGCGTTCGCCCACCTCAGCCGCTCCCCCCTGGTCGCCAACCGCCAGATCACGACGACCAGCAGCACCCTCGCGGCCACCACCACGACCTCCGAGGCGAACGCCACCCCGTCCGGCACCAGGTCGCCCCAGTTCACCACCACGAGCCGCTGCACGGACGCCACCAGCGACAACCCGACGATCACCGCCCAGTGCCGCAGGTAGAACCGCCCGGCCCAGCGCGGCACCTCGACCGCCAGCCCCAGCTCCGACATGTCGCCACCCCTCACTCCCCAAATATTTTAGTTCAGTGTACTGAAATATCGGGCGCGGTAAAGTGACCGCATGGACGGACGGGACTTCGGACGTGAGCTGAGCACGGCGGTCGTCGCGTTCCACGAGGCCGTCGGCGCGCGCCTGGGCGTGACGGCGGTCGACCAGCGCGCGCTCGCGCTCATCGCGGGCAAGGGCCCGCTGTCGGCGGGCGAGCTGGCCAAGGAGATCAACCTGACCCCCGGCGCGGTCACCGGCGTCGCCGACCGGCTCGAACGCGCGGGCCTGGTGCGGCGCGAACCCGACCCCGGCGACCGCAGGAGGGTGGTGATCACCGCGATCCCCGGCGCGTTCGGGCAGGTCTTCGCCGGGTTGAGCGCGGCGATGGCCGAGCTGGGCGCGCGCTACAGCCCGGAGGAGCAGCAGGTCATCGGGGACTGGGTGGTCCGCGCGGTCGCCGTGCTCAAGGAGCAGACCCGACTGCTGAGCGAGGCCGGAAAGCCCTCTCCCGGCCGGCCGTGATCCGGTTCACGACCACCGCCGGCGCGGCCGCGGCCAGCGCGAGGCACGCCACGTTGAGCCAGGTCGCGGCGAAGGCGAAGTTGACGTAGAACCCCGACGACCGCGACGTGGCGGTGACCGTCTCCGTCGTCGTCAGCCGGAAGGCGGTCACCCACGACAGCACCCAGGACACCCACCACACGGCGACCGGCCCGGTCACCGTCCCCCGCCTGTCCGGCGCCACGGTGGCCACGCCGACGTCGTGCACCACCCGCCACGGGAGGTAGAAAGTTCGCCCCCGGCACGAACCAGCCGCCCAACACCCACCCCGGCGCGAGCTGGTGCGTCCCGGCCGCCGCGTTGCGCCGCGCCCGGTGCAGCCAGACCAGGAACACCACGGCGGTCACGACGAACAGCAGGGCGTACGGCAGGCCGACCAGCGGCACGACCATGGTCGACGGCGCCAGCACCGCGTCCGCGACCAGCAGCACCAGCAGCGGCGTCCGCAGCGAGGAGACGTCCTCCCACCGCCGCGGCTCGGCCGGGGCATGGCCCATCGGCGGCGCGTAGGGCGCCTGGATCACCGGCGGCACCTGCGCCACCGGCGGCTCCAGGTAGGACGGAACGGCCTTCCGCTCCAGCGATGCCCCGCACGAGCGACAGCTCGACACACCGGACAGCACGGGCGTGCCGCAGTTCGGACAAGTCATGGTGATCCCCCCCGGGCCACAACCACCGCGAATGCGGTTGCCGAACCTTAGACCGGCGACCTGACCAGGGAAATCAGCCGTTCGGCCGCTTCACGCCCACCGCGCCGTAGGTCACGGCCTCGGCGCTGGTCGCCGGCTCGCCCTCGCCACGCCACTTCGTCGCCAGCACCAGCCCGGGGTCGAACAGGTCGAACCCGTCGAGCATCGCCTCGACGTCCGCCCTGGACCGGGCCACGATCGGCGAGTCCGTCTCGGCGGCCACGCCGACCAGCTTGCGCACCAGCTCCGGCTGCTCGTCCGCGGTCAGGTGGCTGATCACCAGGTAGCTGCCGTCGGCGATCACGTCGCGGTAGCGGCGGACCAGCTCGACCGGGCGGTCGTCGTCGGCGATGTACGGCAGGATCGCGACCATCAGCACGGCCACCGGCCGGGTCAGGTCGAGCAGCCCGCGGACCTCGGGCGCGGACAGCACCGCGTCCACGTCCCGGATGTCGGCCTCGGCGATGGCCGCGCCCGCGTTGTCGCGCAGCATGGTGCGGCTGTGGGCCACGGTGGCGGGCTCGTTGTCCACGTACACCACGCGGCACGTCGGGTCGGCCTGCTGGGCGACCTCGTGCACGTTGCCCGCGGTGGGGATGCCGGAGCCGAGGTCGAGGAACTGGCGGATGCCGTGCGCCACGCACAGCCGGACGGCCCGGCGCAGGAACGAGCGGGTGTGCTGGACCATGGCGGCGGTCGGGATCTCGCTCATCGACCGGTCGGCGAACTCGCGGTCGACCGCGAAGTTGTGCGCTCCGCCGAGGTAGTAGTCGTAGAGCCGGGCCACGTTGGGGCGCTCGACATCACCGTTGGTCGACACCCACCTCGGGGGGTTCTGCACTGCGCACCTCACCCTGCCTGCACCCGGAGCGGCGTGAACGCCTGCCAGACCGTATCTGGCTACTCCGTTCGTGTCCATCCGCCAAATGTGAACACGCAGGGTGATTGTGACTGGTGAGTGGGCCCGGATCAAACCGTGGTGCCCCGGCCGAGGGGCGGCGCAGGGGGAGAGATGCCTGCCCCTCGGCCGGGGAGTGCTGCTCACACGCCGGCGTAGGAGCGGATCCAGTCGCGGTAGCGGGTGACGGCGGTGTAGTTCGACCGGGTGGAGCGGTCGCTGGTGGAGGCGACGCCGACCTGGTAGCGGCGGCCGTCGACCGGGCTGGTGGCGAACATCGGGCCGCCCGAGTCGCCGCCGGCGGCGATGCCGTCGATCCGGCTCACCGAGATCGCGATGCCGCCCCGGTAGTCGCGCCCGTTGACCGAGGTCACGCGGGTGTTGGCGTACTTGAGGTAGCGGGACTGGCAGTTGATCTCCGGCTGGTTGGTGCAGGTGGCGCCCCAGCCGTAGAGCTGCACGGTCTGGCCGACGGCCACCGCGGTGGTGGTGCCCAGCGGCGCGTACGTGCCCGAGACCGACCGGTCCAGCCGCGCCAGCGCCAGGTCGACCGACGGGTGCTGGATGATCTGGGTGGCGGTGGCCAGGGTGCCGCCGGTGGTCTGGTCGAGGCTGCCGATCCGGAACGTGTAGGTGCCCGAGCTCGCCACGCAGTGCTGCGCGGTCAGGACCCACTGCGGGGCGATGATCGTGGCCGAGCAGTTCTGCTGGCCGTTGCGGAACAGGCGGGCCGCCCACGGGGCGTTGCTCGCCGTGCCGCCGCCGATGATGTACGGCTCGATGCCGCCGGCCTCCTGGGCCGACGCCGCCGGCGCGATCGCGGTCAGGGCGAACGCGGACAGCAGTGCGGTAGTGGCTCCGACCACCGCGGACAGGGCGCGAGTGAATCGCATGGAGTTGTCACCTCAACGAACGCAGGGAGTGGTGAATTCACCACCCACAGCGTCACCTGTCTGAGTGACGGCGACCACCCGCCGTTAGTCGGCGAGCGCCCAGACGATGGTCTGCGGCCGATTGGCCCCACTCGACCAGGGATCGCCTACGCGTCGGTTTCGTCCTCGTCCACGCCGAGCGCCCACCGGCGCACCGGGTTGGTGAACAGCAGCACGAGCGTGACGACGACGTACACCCCGAGCAGCGCGCCCCACAGCTGGCGGTCGGAGGGCCCGTACATGTACCAGGCGACACCCAGGAGCAGGAGCTGCACGACGACCGCGGGCGTGCGACCCCAGTGCCTGCCGAGCACCAGGCCGACGCCCGCCGCGAGCACACCCGCCGACAGCACCGCGAAGTAGGCCGCCTCGCCCAGCACCTCGCCGGACTTCTCCGCGCTGAACGACCGCACCACCAGCGCGACCGCGAACGCCAGCCCCGTCAGGCCCTGCACCGCGGTCAGCGCGCCCGCCGCCCGGACCGCCGGTGGGACCTTGCCTTCGGTCGACACGCCGCGCCCCTTCAGCTGCGCCCTCAACTGGGCCTTTCCTCACAGTGCGTACTCGTCACGCATCGTAGGCCACCCGGTTGGCGTGTCCCGTTCGACCGCCCCAGGAGCGATGATCACAGGAGTCTCTTCGGCGAGCCGGCGGTCGGGCCGGGGTGCACTTGTCGCGAGACGGGGAACGACGCGGGACCCGGAAGATTCGGGACACGGAAAGGAGACCTCGGCCACTTTCGTGCGCTCTGCAGCCTCCTACCGGGTGATACGCAACCTGTCGGAGGTCACGCGCTGTCCTACCCTGCAAGAGTGCGCGCACTTCTGGTGGTCAACCCGCAGGCGACGGCAACCACGCCTGCCGGTCGGGACGTGCTCGCGCACGCACTGGCCAGCGATGTGAAGCTCGACATCGTCGAGACGGACTACCGCGGCCACGCGGCCGACGCCGCCGCGCAGGCCGTCCTGGACGGGTACGACCTGGTCGTGGCGCACGGCGGCGACGGCACGGTCAACGAGGTGGTCAACGGCGTGCTGCGCGAGGGCGCGCAGCCGGGCCTGCCCATGCTCGGCGTGGTGCCCGGCGGCTCGGCGAACGTGTTCGCGGGCGCGCTCGGCCTGCCGCGCGACCCGGTCGAGGCCACCTACCGCCTGCTCCAGGCCATCGAGCACGGCACCAGCCGCAAGGTCAGCGTCGGGCACGTCGCGGCCACCGGCGCGGACGTCGACCACGACCGCTGGTTCACCTTCAACGCGGGCGTCGGCTGGGACGCCGACGTGGTCGCGGCCGTCGAGCACCAGCGCGCCAAGGGCCGCCAGGCGTCACCGACCCTCTACGCCCGCACCGCGCTGACCAGCTACTTCACCCAGCGCAGACAGCCGCCGACGCTCACCGTGCGCATTCCCGACGAACCGCTGTTCGAGGACGTGCGGCTGGCGTTCGTCTCGAACACCGACCCGTGGACCTACCTCGGCGACAAGGCGATCCGGCTCAACCCCAGCACGTCCTTCGACGGCGGTCTCGGCTTGTTCGCGCTGCACGGGATGGGATTGCCGACAGTTCTTCGCTACGTCGCGCATCTCTTGGCCACGGATGGGAACCCCAAAGGCGGGAACCTGCTCCGGCGCGACGACGTCGAGTTCGTCCGCGTGACGAGTCCGGAACCCGTCAACCTGCAGGTTGACGGTGACCTGCTCGGCTCGTGCACCGAGGTCGAGTTCACCGGGGTGCCAGGCGTGCTCACGGTCGCCGTGTGATCGTGGCGTGACCGGCTCGGTACCCATCCGCGATGTTGTGACCTGGTGTGACACCGCGGTGTGAAACCCCTGGTGAACCCAGTCGATCTTTCGGGTGAGTTCACTCACCGGGTTGGGGCTAAACCCTTGACATCCCGGCCGTTCGTGAAAGCATTCACAAGCACCCCAAAACCGACCGCTGACGAGTGGCGCGCCTTCGCGCGCGCCTAGCTGAGGAGTAGTTCCAATGGACTGGCGCCACCGCGCGATCTGCCGCGACGAGGACCCCGAGCTGTTCTTCCCCGTGGGGAACAGCGGTCCTGCGCTCCTGCAGATCGCCGAGGCGAAGACCGTCTGCCGCCGCTGCCCCGTCGTCTCCGACTGCCTCTCGTGGGCGCTCGAGAGCGGCCAGGACGCCGGCGTGTGGGGCGGGATGAGCGAAGACGAGCGTCGCGCCCTCAAGCGCCGCAACGCTCGCACCCGGGCTCGCAGCAACGCCTGAGCCGCCTCGAACGAGCAGACGAAAGGCCCGACACCGTGCCAGGTGTCGGGCCTTTCGCTTGTGTTGCACACCCTCCCGCATGACCACGTGACTCCAGCTGAGGCAGGCCGTCACGTGTGCACGGGGAGCAGTCTAACGCCGGGCTCTGAGCGGTACGCGCAGGACCGCCTCTGTACCGCCTCGGGGCCTCCTCCGCAAGCTCAACGAGCCCCTGAGTTCGGACTCCACCAGCGTCCGGACGATCTGCAGCCCGAGCCGGTCGGTGCGCTCCAGCGAGAAGCCCTGGGGCAGGCCGCGGCCGTCGTCCGAGATCACGACGTCCAACCACTTCGCCGAGCGCTCGGCGTGCACGACCACCTCGCCCCGCTGACCCGCCGCGTACGCGTGCTCGAACGCGTTCTGCACGAGTTCGGTCAGCACCATCACCAGCGGGGTGGCGAGCTCGGCCTGGACGATGCCGAACTTCCCGTCCCGGCGCACCACGACCTGCGACTCGGTGGCGGCCACGTCCGACATCATCGGGATGACCTTGTCCACCACGTCGTCGAGGTCCACCCGCTCGTCCACCGACATGGACAGCGTCTCGTGCACCAGCGCGATCGACGTGACGCGGCGCACCGACTCGGCCAGCGCCTCGCGCGCCTCCTCGCTGCTCGTCCGCCTGCTCTGCAGGCGCAGCAGCGCGGCCACCGTCTGCAGGTTGTTCTTCACCCGGTGGTGGATCTCGCGGATCGTCGCGTCCTTCGACATCAGGGCGCGGTCGCGGCGGCGGACCTCCGTGACGTCGCGGCACAGCACCAGCGCGCCCGCCGCGCTGCCGCGCGGTCGCAGCGGCAGGGCGCGGAACAGCACCGCCGCGCCGCGGCGCGACTCGGCCTCGATGCGCATGCTCGGCTGGCCGTCCAGGGCGGACCGGATGCGCTGCGCGACCTCGGTGGCGTCGAACGGGTCGCCGATCAGGGACCGCGTCAGCGGGGCCAGGTGCACGCCGACCAGGTCGGACGCGTGGCCCATGCGGTGGTAGGCGCTCAGCGCGTTCGGGCTGGCGAACACGACCGCGCCCGAGGCGTCCAGCCGGATCAGGCCGTCACCCACGCGCGGGCTGGTGTGCACGTCCGGCGACGGCTCGGTGGTCGGGAACGTGCCGTCCGAGATCATCTGGCACAGGTCGGCGGCGCTGCCCAGGTAGGAGATCTCCAACGGGCTCGGCACGCGCGGCACGGCCAGGTTCGTGTTGCGGCTGAGGACCGCGATGACCTCGCCGTTGCGCTTGACCGGGATCGCCTCGCGGCGGACCGGCACGCCCAGGTGCCAGCGCGGGTCCTCCTCGCGGCAGATGCGGGACTCGGCCATGGCCCGGCGCAGCTGGGGGTGCTCCTCGACGTCCACCATGCTGCCGACGACGTCCTCGGGGTGCGCGGTCGGCGCGGTCGTCGGCCGGGCCTGCGCGACGCACAGGAACGTCGTCTCGTCCAGCGGCACCCACATCAGGAAGTCGGCGAAGCTGAGGTCGGACAGCAGCTGCCACTCCGCGACCACGAGCTGCAGGTGGTCGACGGCGCCGCCGGAGAGCTTGGTGTGCTCGGCGAGGAGGTCGGTGAGCGTGGACAGCTACTCCACCACCGCGATGAGGTCACCCTCCTGGACCACGTCGCCGGTCGACACGGCGATGCGGGTGATCCGGCCCGCGCCCTCGGGGAGGACCGGGATCTCCATCTTCATGCTCTCGAGCACCACGACCGTGGTCTCGTGCGTGACCTCGTCGCCTTCCTGGACGGCGATCTGGGCCACGTTGGCCACGATCTCGGCCCGGATCTCCTCGGCCATGGTCCTCCTTCGTCGAGTCCATCCAACCACGATTCAGACCCGGTGCCGTGCCCGGGCGACCGCGTGACACACTGGGATGAAGCATGACGAGCACTAGGAGAACCCCATGTCGAAGCGTGCCCGCAAGCGCCGCGACCGCAAGAAGGGTGGCGCGAACCACGGGAAGCGCCCCAACGCCTGATTCCACGTCACGGCGTGCGAAGGCCCCGGAGCACCGCTCCGGGGCCTTCGACCTTCTCCACCGCTCGTCCCGCCGGCCGCGATCGGCCCCGGCGGTCAGCTGCTGGACGTCTCGGTCCGCGTCACCGTCGTGGTGACCTCGACCTCCACCGTCGTCTGGTCCGCCGTCTGGTAGAGCCGGGCGCGCAGGCGCCGCCTCAGCTCCTCGGGCGCGTGCTCGCCGCCGCACTTGCGGGCCAGCAGCGCCTTCAGGTGCTCCTCGATGCCGTACTGCTCCAGGCACGGGTGGCACTCCTCCAGGTGGGTCTGGAGCAGCTCCTTGCGCCTCTCGTCGCACTCGTGGTCGAGGAAGAGGTAGACCTCGGACAGGACCTCGGAGCAGTCCGTCTCGTGCGGTTCGCCGCAGCTCATCGGCCCGCCACCTCCTGGTGACCGTCGCGGATGATGCCGCGCTCGCGCGCGGTGTCCGCCAGCTGGTCGCGAAGCTGCCTGCGGCCCCGGTGCAACCGGGACATCACGGTTCCGATGGGGGTGCCCATGATGTCTGCGATCTCCTTGTAGGCGAAGCCCTCCACGTCCGCGAGGTACACCGCGATCCGGAACTCCTCCGGCAGTCGCTGCAAGGCTTCCTTGACGTCTGAGTCCGGCAGCCGGTCCATCGCCTCGACCTCCGCCGACCTCAACCCGGTCGACGTGTGGCTCTCCGCCTGCGCCAACTGCCAGTCCGTGATCTCGTCGGTCGGCTGCTGGATCGGTTGGCGCTGCTTCTTGCGGTAGCCGTTGATGTAGGTGTTGGTGAGGATGCGGTACAGCCAGGCCTTGAGGTTCGTGCCCTCCGAGAAGGACGCGAAGGCGGCGTACGCCTTGAGGTAGGTCTCCTGGACCAGGTCCTCGGCGTCGGCCGGGTTGCGGGTCATCCGCAGGGCCGCCGAGTACAACTGGTCGAGCATCGGCATCGCGTCGCGCTCGAACCTGGCTGCGCGCTCGGCCGTTGTCTCGTCAGTCGGCGTGTCCTGCGTTCGCGTGGCTGGCACCGCGCTCCCTTCCCACCGGCTGGTCAGCGCGGTGGATGGCACTGTCTGGGACGCAGTCGAGGATACGCGGCGGTCCCCGGGTCGGCAGTGAGCCGAGCCACGCGGTGGGCGCGCCTTGACCTGCCTGCCGACCTGCTGGTCCATCACCTCGGTAGCCACGTTCGCAGCAACGCGACGAGGTCGCCGCGCATTCCCTCGGCTATCGTGCGCGATCATGGCCGGTCGTGGAACGCCCGCCACCGCGTTGCTGGACAAGCAGAAGGTGGCCTACGCGCTGCACGCCTACGAGCACGACCCCCGGCACGAGTCGTACGGGCTGGAGGCGGCGGAGGCGTTGGGGATCGCCCCCGAACGGGTGTTCAAGACGCTGGTCGCGGACGTGGACGGCAAGTTGGCCGTCGGTGTGGTTCCGGTCACGGGCCAGCTGGACCTGAAGGCGCTGGCCGCGGCCGTCGGTGGGAAGAAGGCGAAGATGGCCGACGTCGCGGCGGCCGAGCGCGCCACCGGGTACGTGGCGGGCGGCATCTCCCCGCTGGGGCAGAAGAAGCGGCTGCCGGTGGCGCTGGACGCCTCGGCGGAGGCCTTCGAGACCATCTACTGCTCCGCCGGACGGCGCGGGCTCGAGGTCGAGATCGCACCGGAAGCGCTGGTCAGGCTCACGCAGGCGGTCGTCGCACCGATCTCGGCCTGACCGCCCGCGCCCGGCTCGCGAGGGCGGGTCGGCGCAGGTCGCGGGGTCCGCCGTCAGGTCCGCTCACACCTCGAGCGGGCGCAGCACGCGGTCCAGCCACTCGCCCACGGCGCGGCCCACCGCGCCCACGTCGGCCTTGAGGTTGTGATCGCCGGGCAGCAGCACGACGTCGCGGTGGTGCGCCGCCTCGGGCCTGCCGAACGGGTCGTTCTCGCCCTGCACGACCAGGGTGGCGACCTCGACCCCGTCCAGCTCCGGCATCCGCGACTTCTCCGGCTTGCCCGGCGGGTGCACGGGGAACGCCAGGCACAGCACGGCCACCGCCTGACCCTCCGACGACGTCCGGCACGCCACCCGCGCGCCGGAGGACCGCCCGCCGAACAGCAGCGGCAGGTCGTCGAACCAGGTCTCGCCCAGTTCGTCGGCCACCGCGAGCCACGCCGCGTCGAGCTGCTTGGCGGGCGCGGGCGCGCGGCGGCCCGCCACCCGGTACGGCTGCTCGATTAGCGCCACGTGCACGCCGACGTCCACCGCCGCGCGGGTCGCGGCCACCAGGTCCGGCGCGGCGATGCCGCCGCCCGCGCCGTGCCCCAGCAGGAGCGCGGCGCGGCTCTCGGACGCGCAGTGCAGCTCGGCCCGCGCGGGGCCGTACGGGGTGTCGACCACCCGCGAGGTCATTTCAGCTCGAACAAGGTGGGCTCCGGCTTCTCGGACTCCCCCAGCGTGACGGCCGCCATCAGCGACGGGTCGTTGTTCTTGATGCTGTTGACCTTCGTCGACACCGGGCGCAGCTCCAGCGCGTCGACCAGGTCCAGGTCGGGCGCGAGCAGGTCCTTCGGGTCCTCGTTGTCCGGGTCGAGCCACGCCGCCCAGCGGTCCTTCGGCAGCACCAGCGGCATCCGGTGGTGCACGGAGGTCATCTCGCCGATCGCGTCCGTGGTCAGCACGGCGCACGTGATGATCGGCTTGCGCTCGTCGCCCTCCTGCTGCCACCACACCGACCAGATGCCGGCCATGGCGAGGCTGGAGTCGTCGCCGGGGTTGATGAAGTACGGCTGCTTGCGGCCCTCGCCCGGCTGCCACTCGTACCAGCCCGCGGCCGGGACGATGCACCGGCGCTTGGCCGCCGAGTTCCGGTAGGCGGGCTTGTCCAGCACGCTCTCCGCCCGCGCGTTGATCATCTTCGCGGCGCCGGACAGGTCCTTGGCCCAGTGCGGCACCAGGCCCCAGCGCATCACGCGGACGCTGCGCTCGGTGGTGTCGGGGTCGGGGTTGCCCTCGTCGTCGCGCGGGTGCCGCTCGACCACGGCGAGCACCTGCTTGGTCGGCGCGACGTTGTAGTCCGCGCCGGGCGCGTCGCCCTCGGTGCCGTCGACCGCGTCGAACTCCGCCGCGAGCAGCGCGGGGTTCTTGGTGGACGCGTACCTGCCGCACACACCGATCACCTCTCCACAGATCACCCTCGGGCGATGCCATCGTCGCACGTCGGAAAGCCCGGTGCGAGCTGTCGACCACCCGATGCGGAATCATCAAGCCATGACTCAGCAGTGGTCCGCTCCCACCGCCGACGGCCCGGTCGACGCGACGGTACCCGTGCCCGGCTCCAAGTCGATCACCAACCGCGCGCTCGTGCTCGCCGCCCTGGCCGACCGCGCGTCCACCCTGCACGCGCCGCTGCGCAGCCGCGACACCAACCTGATGGTCGACGCGCTGCGGTCGCTCGGCGTCGGCGTCGTCGACGGTCCGGACGGGTCCTGGCTGGTCACGCCCCACGAGCTGCACGGACCGGCGCAGGTCGACTGCGGTCTGGCGGGCACCGTGATGCGGTTCCTGCCGCCCGCCGCCGCGCTCGCGGTCGGCGACATCACCTTCGACGGCGACCCGCACGCGCGGACCCGGCCGATGACCACGATCCTGGACGCGCTGCGGGCGCTGGGCGCGGACGTGGCGGGCGACGCGCTGCCGTTCACGCTGCACGGCAAGGGCGGCGTGCCCGGCGGCGAGGTCACCATCGACGCCTCGGCGTCGTCCCAGTTCGTGTCCGGGCTCCTGCTGTCGGGCGCGCGTTACGAGAGCGGCGTGACGATCCGGCACGACGGCAAGCCCGTGCCGTCCATGCCGCACATCGAGATGACCGTGGCGATGATGCGCCAGGCCGGCGTCGTGGTGGACGACGCGTCGCCGAACGAGTGGCGGGTCGAGCCGGGTGTCGTCGAGGGCCGCGACTGGCACGTCGAGCCGGACCTGTCCAACGCGACCGCGTTCCTGGCTGCGGCGGCCGTGACCGGCGGTCGGGTGACGATCCCGGGCTGGCCGACGCGGACCACGCAGCCCGGCGGCGCGGCCCAGGACCTGTTCGGCGGCATGGGGTGCGAGGTCGAGCTGTCCGACGCCGGTCTGGTGCTGCGCGGGCCGGACCGGTTGACCGGGATCGACGTCGACCTGCGTGACGAGAGCGAGCTGACGCCGACCATCGCGGCCTTGGCGGCGCTGGCCGACGGGCGGACGCGGATCCGCGGTGTCGCGCACATCCGCGGCCACGAGACGGACCGGCTCGCCGCGCTCGTCACCGAGATCAACCGGCTGGGCGGCGACGCGGAGGAGACCGAGGACGGCCTGGTCATCACGCCGCGACCGCTGCGCGGCGGCGTCTGGCGGGCCTACGCCGACCACCGGATGGCCACCGCCGGCGCGATCATCGGCCTGGTCGTCGAGGGCGTGTCCGTGGACGACATCGGCTGCACCACGAAGACGCTGCCCGACTTCCCGGGCATGTGGGCGGCCATGCTGTCGCTGCCGGGGGCGCGCTGACGTGGCGAGGGGCGACTGGCGGCGGTTGGACGAGTCCGACGTGCGGGTGCGGCCGGGCAAGGGCACCCGGCCGCGCAGCAAGCGCCGGCCCGAGCACGCGGACGCGGTGCCCGCCATGGTCGTCGGGGTCGACCGGGGTCGGTGGACGTGCGCGATGGACGGCGACCCGGGTCGGATGGTCGTCGCCATGCGGGCGCGGGAGCTCGGCCGCACGCCGGTCGTCGTCGGCGACCACGTCGGGCTGGTCGGCGACACGTCCGGTCAGCCGGACACGTTGGCGCGGATCGTGCGGGTGGAGGAGCGGCGCAGCGTGCTGCGGCGCACGGCGGACGACACCGACCCGTTCGAGCGGGTGGTGGTGGCCAACGCCGAGCAGCTGGTGATCGTGTCGGCGTTGGCGGACCCGCAGCCGCGGCGCGGTTTCATCGACCGGTGCCTGGTGGCGGCGTGGGCGGGCGGGCTGGAACCCCTGCTGTGCTTGACGAAGTCGGACCTGGCGCCGCCGGACGAGCTGGTCGCCGCGTACGCGGAGCTGAACCTGCCCGTGGTCGTGACGCGGTCCGACGAGGACCCGGACGAGCTGCGCGGGCGGCTGGCGAACCGGTTGTCGGCGTTGATCGGGCACTCGGGTGTCGGCAAGTCGACGTTGGTGAACCGGCTCGTGCCCGACGCGCACCGGGCGGTGGGCGTGGTGAGCGGTGTCGGCAAGGGCCGGCACACGTCGACGCAGACCGTCGCCCTGCCGCTGCCGGAGGGCGGCTGGGCGGTGGACACGCCGGGCATCCGCTCGTTCGGCCTGGCGCACATCACGCCGGACGACATCGTGGGCGCGTTCCCGGACATGAAGGCGATGGCCGAGGAGTGCCCGTCGGGCTGCGGTCACCAGGGCCCGCCCGACGACCCGGACTGCATGCTGGACGAACTGGTGCGCACCGGCGAGGCCTCCCCCGGCCGCCTGGGCTCCCTGCGCCGCCTCCTCTCCTCCCGCGGCAAACTGGAGGAATACGACTGATCCCTTTGCCCGCCCATTGAGACGGTCAAGCTCGCCCTGTTGACCTCGAGGCCTTGCGCACTCCATTCTGGGAACAGATCAACCGCTTAACCGCCGGTATCGTCGTCGTGCCCGGAAGGTGTCCATGAGAACGCGCTCAAATATTTAGCACTATCGCTAAAATGTTTAGCGACGTGCTGGTCGCCCGGCCATATCGGCACTCCGCCGATCTCGCCGACTTCTTGAGCCGATGACCGTTCTCGTCGACAAACGCGATCGCGGACGGCCACTGTTCGAAAACTTGCGCAAAGTCCGCAGAGGAGACGTCATGTCAATGCTACGACGCAGCTTCACGACCAGGTTCAGAGCAGCAAATGTCGGCGCCGCGGTGGCGAGCGCCGCACTGCTGGCAACGGCTGCGACCCTCGTGGCGTTGCCGGCCGGCGCCGCGGCCGCCGGCTGCTCGGTGAACTACGCCGTGGCTTCGCAGTGGCAGGACGGGTTCACCGGCAACGTGTCGATCACCAACCTGGGTGATCCGCTGACCGGGTGGACGTTGACGTGGTCGTTCGGCGCGGGCCAGACGGTGACGCAGTCGTGGAACACGTCGTTGACGCAGAGCGGTTCCGCGGTGACCGCGAAGAACGTGAGCTACAACGGTTCGATCGCCACCGGCGGTTCGGCGTCGTTCGGTTTCAACGGGTCGTGGACGGGCAGCAACCCGATTCCGACGAGTTTCGCCCTGAACGGCGTGGTGTGCACCGGTAGCACGACATCGACGACCACCCCGACCAGCACCACTTCCACCACCACTTCCACGACGACCACCACCACCACCACGACGCCCGGCCAGTGCTCCCTCCCGTCGACGTACCGCTGGTCGTCGTCGGGCGTGCTGGCGAACCCGAGGTCGGGCTGGGTGTCGCTCAAGGACTTCACCTACGTGCCGTACAACGGCAAGCACCTGGTCTACGGCACGACGCACGACTTCGGGACGCGCTGGGGTTCGATGAACTTCGGGCTCTTCGGCAACTGGTCCGAGATGGCCTCGGCGCCCCAGCAGGCCATGAACATCAGCACCGTCGCGCCCACGCTGTTCTACTTCGCCCCGAAGAACATCTGGGTGCTCGCCTACCAGTGGGGCGGGACGGCGTTCAGCTACCGCACGTCGACCGATCCCACCAACCCGAACGGGTGGTCGGCGCAGCAGGTCCTCTCCACCGCGAGCATCACCGGCTCCGGCACGGGACCCATCGACCAGACGATCATCGG
>NZ_JBEOVG010000082.1:0-40488 GCF_040295345.1 Actinosynnema sp. NPDC002837 | reverse complement strand
CGGCAGCCAGGGCCACGCGGCCCTGGCTGCCGGCGAACGGTGGACCGCGTCGGCTACGCCAGCGTGATCGCGTACACCTCCACCCGCGGGTCGTCGGGCAGGGTCACGGAGTGCACCGCCTTGGCCGGGTCGAGCGGCAGGGAGAGGCCGAACAGGCGCACCGGCGGGCCGTCCACGCCCTGACCCGCCTTGATGCGGTGGGGCATCTCCAGCACCACCGTGCTGCCGGAGCCTGCCCAGTCGCCGACCGTCATGGCCGCCTCCGCCGTGCTGCCGTCGGCGTACCGGACGGTCACCGCCGTGGTCACCGGGCCGTTGTGCGACGCCGCCACGAGTCGCAGCGCCGAGTGCCGGCCGCCGGGCAGCAGCATCGCCTGCCCGCGTGCCTCGACGAAGTTCGCCGCCGTGCCGGACGCGTCCGGCGCCTGGTAGGTCACGCCGCCCAGCACCACCGGGCCGGGTGCGGGCAGCAGCGCGGCGTCGTAACTCCAGCCCGAGCCGTCGAAGTTGCCCTGGTGGGACGCGGCGACGGTGGCCGTGCCGTCGTGGTTGAGCTCACCGGCCAGGTCGACCGCGCACTGCGCGCCCGCCACCGCGCACGTCGCCGCCTTCCGGACGTCCACCACCGCCTCGCGCACCACGGTGTTCGGCCCCGCGACGGTGACCCGCACCGGGTAGCGGCCGATCGGCGTGCCGGCCGGCACCGTCACCACCACCCCCACCGACCGCTGGGTCGGCAACCGGCCCGACTTGATCACCAGCTGCCCGGTGGTCGTCACCGACCAGCCGTCCGGCGCGGTCGCCGTGATGCCGACCGGCACCGTGCCGGGCGCCTGGACGAGCACGTCCAGGGTCAGCTCGACGGTCTGCGGCGCGTCCGCCGTCGGCACGACCGCCGACGCCTGGCGCAGCGACGCGTCCACGTGCCGCCGCCCGTCGGCCTGCGCGCGGTTGACCGACGGCGGCTCGGCGCCGGGACCGGTGCCCCAGGAGGACGGCGCGGTGCCGAGCCGGTGCGCCAACGTGCCGCCGCCCGCCACGGTGTCCCAGTCCAGCCACGTCTTGCGCACGTCCTGGCCGTTGAACGACACCTGCTGGACGTACCGGTTGGCGTCACTGGCCCCCGGCGCGGTGATGGTCAGCGTCTTCTGCCCCGTTCGGACGGTCGCGCCCGGGAACTGCGGGCTGGACAGCGCGAGGAAGTCGCCGCCGCTCATCGTCGGGTACAGGCCGAGCGACGAGAACACGTACCAGGCCGACATCGTGCCCAGGTCGTCGTTGCCGGTCATGCCGTCCGGACCGGTGGTGAACAACGTCATCGCCGCGCGCACCACGGTCGCCGTCTTCGACGGCGTGCCGGTGGACAGGTAGAAGTACGGCGCGAGCAGGTCGGGTTCGTTGTTCGGGTTGTACGTCGGCTTGCCGTAGTAGTCGTACGGCTGCGTGATCCAGTCCTCGCGCACGGTCCCGGCAGGGTCGGCGAGCAGCTCGTCGTAGGCGAAGAACGCGTCCAGCCGCTGCTCGGTCGCCCGCCGGCCGCCCATCAGCTGCACCAGGCCGTTCGGGTCCTGCGGCACCAGCCACTGGTACTGGAACGCGCCGCCCTCGTGGAACTGGTGACCGGCGTCGACCGGGTTGTACGGCGTCACCCACGTGCCCTCGGCCGTGCGGGGCCGGAAGTGGCCGGTCGAGGCGTCCCACAGGTTGCGGTACCACTGCCCGCGCTCGGCGAGCACGCGCGCGTCGTCGTGCTTGCCCAGGCCGCGCGCCATGATGGCGAGCGACGCGTCGGCCGCCGCGTACTCCAGCGTCGCCGACGCCGGGTGCACGCAGTCGTTGTCGCCGCCCTTGTGCGCGCAGTCGACGCCGAGCTTCAGGCCGGACGGGATGTAGCCGCGGTCGAGGTAGAAGTCCACACCGGACCGCCCGTTGTACGGCGAGTCGGCCGGCGGGACGCTGGTGGCGTTGCGCTTGAGCAGCTCGTACGCCTCTTCCTCGTGCCCGGCGAGCAGGCCCTTCGACCACGCCTCGACCAGGAACGGCGTCACCGGGTCGCCGGTCATGATGTTGGTCTCGCTGTTGACCAGCGCCCAGCGCGGCAACCACCCGCCGTCGCGGCCGCTCGCCACCACCGACAGGGCCACGTCCCGGGCGACCTCGGGTTCCAGCAGCTCCAACAGCTGGTTCTGCGGCCGGTAGGTGTCCCACAACGACAGGTTCTGGTAGGGCGTGAAGCCGTCCGCGACGTGCGCTCGGCCGTCGAAGCCCAGGTACCGGCCGTCCACGTCACCGGCCAGGTTCGGGTGCAGCAACGAGTGGTACAGCGCGGTGTAGAACGCGGTCCGCCGCTCCGGCGCGCCACCGTCGATCTTGATGGAGTCCAGCCGCCGCACCCAGGTCTGGTGCGCCCGGTCCTTCGTCGCGTCGAAGTCGTAGGAGTCGCCGGTCTCGGCGGCGAGGTTCTTCCGCGCGCCGTCCATCCCGGTGTAGGACAGGCCGACCTTGAGCACCACGTCCCGGTCGGCCGTGGCGTCGAAGGTCACCCAGGCGCCGTTGCCGCCCTGGCCCGCCGCGTCCGGCACGCCCGGCGCGCGGGTCGTGCCGCGCCACGTGCCGAAGCTCGCGAACGGCCGGTCGAACGTGGCGGTGAAGTACACGGTGTGCTCGTCGTGCCCGGCGCAGAACCGCCCGGCCTTGATCCGGCCCTCGACGGTCCGGTCGCCGACGACGTGCACCTCGGAGTCCAGCACCTGCTGGTTGGCCTTGCCGGTGTTGAACAGGACGTTCGCCTGCGTACCCGCCGGAAACGTGTGGCGCTGCCAGCCGGTGCGCGGCGTGGCGGTCAGCTCGGCGTTCACCCCGTAGCGGGACAGCCCGACGCGGTAGTAGCCCGGCCGCGCCTCCTCGTCGCCGTGCGAGTACCTCGACCGGTAACCGGCGGTGTCAACGTTGTCCACCGGGCCGGTCGTCGGCATGACCGGCAGCTCGCCCGCGACGCCGCAGCCGACGCCGGACAGGTGCGTCTGGCTGAAGCCGTGGATCTCCTGCTGCTCGTAGTCGTAACCGCCCTGGCCACCGGTGTCCGGGCTGACCTGCACCATGCCGAACGGCAGGCTCGCGCCGGGGAAGGTGTTGCCGAAGTTCTGCGTGCCGACGAACGGGTTCACCAAGGTGGTCGGGTCCACGTCGGCGGCAGCGGCGGGCGCCGCGACCACCGGTGCGCCCATGAGGGCCAGCGCGGCGGCGAGCAGGAGCGTGTTGCCTCGTCTGAGCGGCATCGGCAGGGTGACCTCTCTGGGTGACAACGTTGTCAGGCGACCCGCGTGCCCGGGTCACCGGCCTCGACTCTCGCGCACCACTCCCCCGGTCGTCCAGCCCTGCCGCACACCCTGACCGGTCAAATTCCGAACCGCGTGGCGTGCGGGCACGGCGGCGGTAGCTTGGGCGCGTGGCCGAGGACCGGTGGGACTTCTTCATCGCTTACGCCGGCCCCGACCGGGAGGCCGCGGCGACCCTGCACGACCTGCTCAGCCCCCTGTTCCGGGTGTTCCTCGACCACCGGAGCCTGCTGCCGGGCGACGATTGGGGCGCCCGGCTCTCCGCCGCGCAGGGCCGGGCCGCCGTCACGCTCGTGCTGATCTCCCCGCGCACGGACGCCGCCTACTACCAGCGCGAGGAGATCGCCAGGGCGCTCGACCTCGCCCGCCGCGAGGACGGCCACGAGGACGACCGCGGGCACGGCGCGCACCGCGTCGTGCCGATCCTGCTGGACGAGCCGGGCCTCACCGTCGACCTGCCGTACGGCCTGCGCCTCAAGCACGGCATCTCGGTCGCCGAGTCGGGCGGGCTCACCGGTGTCGCCGATCGCCTGACGAGCGCGCTGCGGTCCCGGCTGGCCATGTCGGCGGCGGAGATCCGGCGGCGGCACGTCGCCCGTGCGGCGGTCCGGCGGGCCGTCCGCCTCGTGCCGACCGCGAGCTTCGACCGGGACGGCCGGCTCGGGCTGCCCGCTCGCGCGTACGTGTTCATCGGCGACCACGACGAACAACGCCACCGCACGCTGCGGCAGGTGCTGTCCAACCTGCTGATCGGCGACGCCTTCGACCGGGTCGAGAACTCCGACGTGCCGTGGACGGCCCTCACGTTCGAGGTCGGCGACCTGAACCGGCGCAAGCTCGACCTGATGCCGGGCACCTGGAAGGCCGCGTTCCGCATCCTGTCCGACCCGAGGCGCGCGGCCCGCTTCACCGCGACCGCGGAGGAGCTCGCCGCCCTCGGCCGCCCGCCGCGCGATTACTACTCCCCCGACCAGTCCCGGTGGTACGGCAGCTGCACGACAGGGGAACGCCGGTACACCCCGCACGGCGCCGACCACTTCCTGTACGACGTGCTCGGCATCGACGACCTCTGCTTCGACGGCAGCGGCATCACGCCGTCGACCGGGACGCCGTCGAGGGTGTTCTTCGTGCGCAACGTGCCGCTGTCCACGATCACCTACCGGGTCCGGCACCTCGGCCGGCCGGGGGACGACGTCGTCCTGGACTAGGCACGACAGGCAAGCCCTCACTTGCAGGCAAGCGGTCACTTGCCTATGGTGGGGTCGTGGCGGAGGAACTCTTCAAGGCGCTGGCCGACCGCACCCGTCGACGCATCCTCGACGAACTGGTCGAACGCGACGGCCAGACCCTGTTCGAGATCTGCGCGCGGCTGCTGACCAAGTACGACCTCGGGCTGACCAGGCAGGCGGTCAGCCAGCACCTGGCCGTGCTGGAGGCGGCGGGCCTGGTCCGGTCGCGGCGCGAGGGCCGCTACAAGTTCCACGAGTTGAACACCGATCCGCTCGAGCTCATCGTGACGCGGTGGCTCAGGCCCGAAGCACCGGAGAACACCCCATGAGGATCCACCTGTCCAGCGTCTTCGTCGACGACCAGGCCAAGGCCCTGAGCTTCTACACCGACGTGCTGGGCTTCGTGAAGAAGAACGACGTCCCGGTGGGCGAGGACCGCTGGCTGACCGTGGTCTCGCCCGACGATCCCGACGGCACCGAACTGCTGCTGGAGCCCAGCGGCCACCCCGCGGTGAAGCCGTACAAGGACGCGCTGGTCGCGGACGGCATCCCGGCCACCGCCTTCGCCGTGGACGACGTGCGCGCCGAGTACGACCGGCTGCGCGGGCTCGGCGTCCGGTTCACCCAGGAGCCCTTGGAGATGGGCCCCGTCGTCACCGCGGTGCTGGACGACACCTGCGGCAACCTGATCCAGATCGCCCAGTACAAGTAGGCCCTGCCCGGACCACGCGACACCGGCCGGTCAAAAGGCAGTTCGGGCCGGTGTCGCGAGCCTGTCCGCGTCGCGGTGTCGATGAGGCCGCTGCGGCCACCACTTCCGGGGGAAGAGCATGACCGAGTACCGCGGCTACGCGGCGAGACAGAGGTTCCGCTCCGACGTCGCCCAGTCGCCGGACGGCGCAACCGTCGCGTACGCCGCCGACATCGACGGGCAGCACCACCCGCACGTGGCGCCTGTGCCCGGCGGGCCGAGCTCGGCGACTTCGAGCACGCGGTGGCACGCCGGGATGGCCCGCCCGGTTGGCGACGCCTCCGAGAGCCGGTCGGCATGACGGCGCGCGGCTTGCTGCTGCTGGACGTGGACGGACCGCTGAACCCGTACGCCGCGAACCCGCACCGCCGCCCCGCCGGCTACCGGACGTTCCGGCACACCCGGCGCGGGACCTGGCACTCCGGCCGTGACGCGCGCCGGTACAAGGGGTTGCGGGTGTGGCTGAACCCCGAGCACGGCGCCCTGCTCCGGGCGTTGGCCGAGGACACCGGCCTGGAGCTGGTGTGGGCCACGACGTGGATGCACCTGGCGAACGCGCTCGTCGCGCCCGCCATCGGTCTGCCCGCGTTGCCGGTGATCGAGTTCCCGGACTTCGACGACGGGTGGCGCCCCGACGGGGACTGGAAGTGGCGGGCCGTCGCGGGTTACGCGGACGGGCGGCCGCTGGCGTGGTTCGACGACGAGCACGACGTCGGGTACGACGACGCTCGGGCGTGGTTCGTCCGGCACCGGGCGGGCGTGCCGACCAACCTGTGCCACGTCGACCCCCGCCGCGGGCTGGGACCCGAGCACCTGGACGACGTCCGGGCGTGGGCCGCGACCATCCGGTAGGTCCACAGTGGACGGCCGGTGGACCGTTCCGCCGGGAGGTAGCCTGGGTGATCGGGACACGACGGGCAGGAAGGGGTTGCCGTGCCGGGACTTCGGCGGATCGCGCTGATCGGGGTGCTGCTGGCGTCCCTCGGAGCGTGCACCGAGGCGCCCACCACGACTCCCACGACGACGGAGCGTTCCACCGGCACGCCGGCCGGCGAGCGCGTGTACGTGTCGTTGGGCGACTCCTACGCCACGGGCTACCGGCCGCCGAACGCGCCCGCCGGCGGCGACGGCTTCGCCTACCTCGTCGCCGAGCGGTCGGACCTGCGGTTGATCAACCTAGCGTGCAGCGGCGCCACGTCCGCGCAGCTGCGCGCCGAGCCGGGCTGCGCGCCCGGCAACCGGGGCCCCGGCGCGCCGGACCCCGCGGGCCGCACCCAGCTCGACGCGGCCGTGCAGGCGCTGCGCGAGCACCGGGGGCGCATCGGCCTGGTGACCGTGGTGATCGGCGGCAACGACCTGGCGCCGTGCGCGCAGGCGCGGGACGCGTTGACGTGCGCGTCCCAGGCGGTGGCCGCCGTCCGGACCAACCTGGCCGCCACCCTGCCCGCCCTGCGCGAGGCCGCCGGCGACACCCCGATCGTGGGCCTGACCTACCCGGACGTGTTCCTCGGCGCGTGGGTCTCCCCCGCGTTCCCGAACGGCCAGGACCTCGCGCGCCTGTCGGTGTCGCTGTTCCGCGACTTCTTCAACGCCGCCCTCAAGTCCGAGTACGAGAAGGTCGGGGCGCGGTTCGTCGACGTCACCGCGACGACCGGCGGCTACGGCCCGTTGACGGAGACCACCCAGGACCCGGTCTACGGCGCGATACCGACCCCGGTGGCGAAGGTGTGCGAGCTGACGTACTTCTGCGAGCACACCGACGTGCACCCCACGCCCGCCGGCCACGAGGCGATCGCCACCGCCGTGCTCGCCGCCCGCTAGCGCTCACGTCCGCCGAACGCGGCGCGCACCCGCCGACCGGCCAACCGCACCGGCTCGACCACCGACTCGCGCACCCACCGCGCCGGAGCGACCACGACGGCGCGCCACACGTGCCTGATCGCGCGGCCGACGGGCGCCAGCACCACCCGGTAGACCCACCGGACCGGCGGCACGACCACCGCGCGGAACACCCGCCCCAGCAGCCGCCAAGCCCAGACCAGGGCGTCCCCGGCCACCCGCGCGACCATCGCCAACCCCCGCCCCACCAGGCGGAACGCCCAGCCCAGCGCCCTCGCGAAGAGCCGCACCAGCCACCAGAGACCCCGCGCGACGCGCACGACCACTTCGCGCCACAACCACCGCGCGGGCCCCACGACGAGCGTCCGCCAGCACCACGCCAGCGGCCGGCGCACCACCACCCGCAGCACCCACCCGACCGCGCCGACGACCCGGCGCACGAAGTCCTCGACGGCCACGTCCGCCGTCCGCAACCACCGGCCGACCGGCGCGAACACCCGGCCCAGCCCGCGACCGGCGGGTCGCAGCACGAATCGCGCCAAGGCCCGGAACACCCACCGCACCCCGGCGCCCACCACCGCGAGCACCCGGTCCACCGCACGGAAGACGGCCCGCAGCACCACCCCGAGCGGCCTGAACACGAACCGCACCAGCGTCCTGCCGACCCACCGCAGCGCGGAGCCGAGCGCGCCCACCACCCACCGCACCCCGGCCCCGAGCGGCACGAGGACCCACCGCCGCACCCACCGACCCATCGCGCGAACGACGGCCCAGACCCACCTGGCCACCGCCGCCAACGGACGCAGCACGGCCCGGCCGACGACCTTCAACCACTCCCACGCCACCCGCACCGGCACCACGATCACCACGGCGACGGCACGTGCCACCCACACCGCCCAACGCGGCGGCTGCGGCTGCTCTTCGATCTCGTTCCCCCCGTTCACACCCACTTGAACGCGCCGCCGCGGCGCGCGGTGCCGTCCCACCTCACCAGAACACGAGCGGTCGTCACCGGTGCGCGGTCCGTCACGGGCGTCCACGTATCGTTGCGCGGTGTTCGATCGCATCAAGGGCAACGCCCGTGCCGCGGAACTGCTGGCGACCGTCTTCGACTTCGACCTCGACCGGGCCGAGCACGGGGAACCCGTGTGGCCGTCGTGGGACGGCGAGTTCCGCCCCGTCGCCGGTGACGCGGCGGGCGGCACGTTCTACGCGTGCGGCGGGCCCGTGCTGTACGCGAGCTCCGAAGGTGAGGCGGGCGTCCTCGCCGCCGACCCGACCGCCGCGATCCAGCTGGTCGTCGGCGTGCCGACGTGGCACGACGTGGTGACGCGGGCACCGGACCTCGACGCCATGCGCGCCGCCTTCGCGTCGACCCTCGCCGAGTTCCTCGAGCACGAGCCGGACCTCGACCGGCACCAGGCCGAGGTCTCGGCGGAACTCGGCCTCGACCGCGTCCCCGTCGACGAGTTGCTGATCCGGCTGCGCGCCGCCCTGACCGAGCTGTCGCCCGACTTCCGGCTGCTCAACGAGGAAGGCGAGGAGTACGACCCCCTCTAGTTCTCTCGACCGGTGGTGTTCCAAGGCCGCCCGGTCACCTTCGAGACCGTCGCCCGCGCTCTCGGGCAGCACCGGGCAGTCGGGGCCGCCCGAGAAAGGAAACCGTTGACCCCACAGGATGATCAAGAGCGTCTTTTGGAAGCGCCACGCCTGCGTCTCGACCGCGCTCGGCGGGACCGCTCGACCTGGGCGGAACTGGCGTTCGCCCCGGCGCGCAACGACCAAGGGCACGCCTACGACCTCAACAGAGAGGCGAGGTTCGGCGTGCTGTGGGCACTGCAGTACGACCGGAGACCGCAGGACCTGCCGCTGCTGAGGTTCCTGCTCCAGCAGGAGATCAGCCGCTACCGGCAGACCGTGCCGTCGGGTCTGGCCCCGGACTTGCAGCTGGCGGGTTTCCTGGTGGCCGAGCACCGCCGACTCGACGACGTGTGGCTGCACTGGCAAGCCAAGAACATCAGCTTCGACACCGCGCTCGGCTACCGCGCCCACCACCTGTTGACGGCAGGTGTCGACGCGACGGTGGAGGCCGTGCGGTCCAGCTCCCACCCGGATCGGGAAAGCATCCTGCACGAGATCGCCAGTCCGCGGAATCCGGACGGCACACCCCACTACACCGACGCCGTCGTCGAAGAGTGGCTGGAGGCCCAACGGGCGCGCTTCCCGTCGGATCCCGCCGCCGAGAGCCTGCGGACCTGGGCCAACCACGCGACCCGCCTCGGCGAGCACGACGCGTCCCGCCGCTTCCTGCTCGCGTGGGCCGACCACCAGCCCCGCACCGAGCGCACCCTCAACACCCTCCAGTTCCACCTCGCCCAGCTCGGGTTCCTCGACGAGGCGATCGAGGTGCAGAAAGAAGCCGTCGCCGTGGCAGGACCGGGCTGGACGAGGGCCGTCGGGTTGCTCACCCTCGTCGAACTACAGCGGAGATCCGGCGACTTCACCCACGCGTGGGAAACGCTGCGCGAATGCGCCGGCGCCATGCCTTCCGACCGGTCCTCGAAGGAAGCGGGGCTCTGGCGGCACTTCGTCAGGGCGCACTTCCAGCTCGTCCCGATGGCGCCCGACCGGGCCACCGCCCGGACGGTCCTGGCGGAAGGCGACCGGCAGATGCACGGCGTCTCCCGGCTGTGGATGGACCGCGTGCTGGACGCCGCGATCACCGCCGTCGAGCACGTCGGAGACCTCCGGATGCGCGCCCGCTACCTGGCGATCCGGGAGGCCGAGCTCCGCGCACGCGAGCAGGAGATGACGAAGGCCGGCAGCCGCGAGACCACCGCGGGGATCGAGGACGATCGCGACACCACCAGCACCTGAAGCTCACGCGGAACAGCCACGCCACCAGAACTCGGCAATGCTGGACAAAGCATCGAGAGGCTGACGATCGGCCGCCGTCCGACACGCGCCCACTCTCAGGGGAACGCGGCCTCGTCGCCGGGCAAGGTCTCAATCGCAGCGGCGCAAGGCATCCTCCACGAGTCGGTCCGCGACCTCGTCCCAGTCGGCCCGCCGGTCCGGCGTGGTCTCGTCGTCGGCCGTCCGGGCGATCTCGTCCAGCACCTCGGGCAGGTCCGCGATCCCGGTGTCGTGCCCGGCGTAGCGGCGCAGGGTGTCCGCGGCGTGGTAGCGGACCAGGTACTCCGGATCGCGGGCCGCCTGGCTGAGGGCCTCGACCAGCCGTGGGGTCGGGGCGAAGTCGGCGAGGGCGGTCGCCGCGTCGAACCGCACGCGCTCGCCCAGGTCCGAGGCCAGGACCGAGACGATCGGGTCGGCCCACGACTCGTCACCGGTCAGCACGCGCAGCGCTTGGGCGACGCGGACCAGGAGAGGTCCTGCCGCACCCGACGCCGCGTCACGCAGCAGCGCCACCGAGCCCTCGGGTGCCTTCCCCCCGGCGGCGAGCACGGCGATCGACCACGCGGCCACCGGGTCACCGGCTCGGACGCCCGTCGTCACCATCCGCGCCACCTCGGCCGGAGCGGTGCCGGCCAGGTCGAGCAACCGGGTGAACCGGGGCCCGTCGTGCGCGACCAGGTGAGGAGCGCCGAACACCCTCCTCCGCCACCGGACCCACGCGCGGACGGCGACCATGAGCAGCCCTTCTCGACCGAGCAGCGGCCGATCCGGCTCATCCCCCCGGCCGGTGGAACCGGATCGTCGGCGCGAGCACCAGGTGGACGAGCACAGCGTCCCACGCCGAGGCCCGCACCGGGGGCACGTCCCGGGCCGAACCCGGCGGCGCGGCGAGGGTGCGCCGCGCCGCCCGGGGTTCAGCCCCAGGCGCCCGCCACCTGCTTGGTGGCCGCGTTGAGGCGGTTCCACACGTTCACCGTGGCGATGGCGACCAGCAGGGCCGAGAGCTCCCGCTCGTCGTAGTGCTTCGCGGCCTCCTGCCAGACCTCGTCCGACACGGGTTCGGGCCGGTCGGACAGCCGGGTCACGGCCTCGGCCAGCGCCAACGCCGCCCGCTCCGCCTCCGTGTAGTACGGCGTGTCCCGCCAGGCGCCGACCGCGAAGATCCGCTCGTCGGACTCACCCTGCTTCCGCAGGGCCTTCCCGTGCATGTCGACGCACACGCCGCACCCGTTGATCTGCGACGCGCGCAGGTTGACCAGCTCCAGCAGCGACTCCGGCAGCCCGACCCGCGTGGCGGTCTCCCCCAGCGCGAGCAGCGCCTTCATCGTGCCGGGCACCGTCGCGGCGGGGTGGTTCATGCGTGGTTCCACGTCGTTCGCTCTCCTCTTCCATCGTCCTCGCTCGCTCTGTCACGCCCTGACGAATGGGACGCGGACGATGTGACCGCGATCGACGACGACCCTGCCGACGCGGTCCCGGCGACCGGTCACGCTGCGGTTGCGGGTGGCAACGGCCTGTGGTCCTCTGGGCGGCGAGTTCGGCGCGCAGAGAGTGGACGAAGCCGGTGGATGATGTGCCTCAGGTCGTCTGGTGGCTGACGATCGCCGCGATCGCCGGCCTGCTCCTGTTCGACTTCGTGGCGCACGTGCGCAAGGCGCACGCGCCGAGCCTGCGCGAGGCGGCGCTGTGGTCGGCCCTCTACGTGGGGATCGCGATCCTCTTCGGAGTCGGGGTGTTCGTCTTCGGCGGCCCCAAGATGGGCACGGAGTACTTCGCCGGGTACGTGACGGAGAAGGCCCTGTCGGTCGACAACCTCTTCGTCTTCCTGATCATCATGTCCAGCTTCAAGGTGCCCCGCGCCGACCAGCAGAAGGTCCTGCTGTTCGGGATCGTCTTCTCGCTGATCGCCCGCACCGGCTTCATCCTGCTGGGCGCCGCGCTCATCAACCTGTTCGCCTGGGTCTTCTACCTCTTCGGCCTGATCCTGCTGATCACCGCCGGCAACCTGCTCAAGCCGGAGGGCGAGGACAGCCACTCGGCGGACAACATCGTCATCCGGGTCGCCCGGAAGCTGTTCCACACCACCGACACCTACGACGGCGACCGGCTGTTCACCACAGTGGACGGTCGGCGGGCCATGACGCCGATGCTGCTGGTGATGGTCGCCATCGGCGGCACGGACATCCTGTTCGCGCTGGACTCCGTCCCGGCCATCTTCGGGCTGACGCAGAACGTCTACCTCGTGTTCACCGCCACCGCGTTCTCGCTGCTGGGGCTGCGCCAGTTGTACTTCCTCATCGACGGGCTGCTGAACCGGCTGGTCTACCTCGCCTACGGGCTGGCGGTGATCCTGGCGTTCATCGGCGTGAAGCTCATCCTGCACGCCCTGCACGAGAACAACGTGCCGTTCATCAACAACGGGCAGCCGGTCCACGTGGTGGAGATCAGCACCGGGCTGTCCCTGAGCGTGATCATCGGCGTCCTGTTCGTCACCGTCGTCGCCTCCATGACCAGCCCGTGGGGCCGGGCGCAGAACGTGATCGCCTCGGCCCGCCGGCACGCCGTCGAGTACCTGGACATCGAGACGGACCCCGCCCGCCGCAGGGAGGTCTTCGACGCGCTGCTCGCCGAGGAAGCGACGCTCAAGCAGCTCCCGGAGAAGTACCGCGCCCGGATCCGGGAAGAGGAGAAGCTGATGACCCTGCTCAAGCGCGCACACGAGGCGCACGCCAGGACCTAGCCCGGTGGGCGGTCACCCTCGCGGTCCGTTCCGCCGTCGGTCCCGCGCGCGTCCCGGCCGCCGAGGCGGTGGGCGGCACGGGCCAGCGCGTGGCCGGCCACCGGCGAGGTGAGCACGACGAACGCGATCGCGAGCACGGCGAAGGTGATGATCGTCGCGTCCTCGGTCGCGATCGAGGACGCCAGGATCGCGATCACCCCGGGTCCGGTGGCCAGTCCCTGGGCGTGCAGCTGGACGAAGGTGTCGGGCAGCCGGAGGACGCCGGCGAGGCTGACCGTGAGCAGCACCAGGCCCAGCAGAAGCAGTGCGCCCCCGAGCACGTCGAGCAGGACCGAGATCATCCGAACGGACCTCCCGAGTCGAGGTAGCGGGCCGCCGCCACGGTGGCGATGAAGGACAGCAGGGCCAGGGCCACCGCCGCGTCCAGGTAGTAGGCCTGCCCGCGCAGGTAGGACAGCAGGGCCAGGAGCGCGATGACGATCGTCGCGAGGAGGTCGAGCGCCACGACGCGCTGGAGCACGTCCCGGGCGCGGACCAGCGACAGTCCGCCGGCGACCAGCAGCAGCGTCACCCAGAAGAGGGCGGGGACGACGATGACGGCGGGCACGGCGGTCAGGGGAAGACGCGGCGCTGGCGCCGCCGGTAGGAGTCGAGCTGGGCGGCGACCACGGCCTCGGGGTCCCGTGCGTCGAGCACGTGCAGCAGCATCCGCCCCCGCTCCTCGTCGACCTCGACCACCACGGTGTCCGGCACGAAGCCGACCCGCACCGCCCAGGCCGCGGCCGGCACGGGCCCGGTGCGGGGTATGGGTACCTCGACGAGCCCGGGGGCGGTCGAACCCCGGCGGACGAGGGTGACGGCGGTCTGCCAGGTGCCGACCACCAGGTCGACCAGCGTCCCGCCGATCAACGCCGGCACCCCCGCGAGCCGGCGGCCCAGCTCCGCGAGCGGGGTCCGCGGCGGCCCGTTCGGGCGGACCCGTCCGGCCACGACGACGAGCGAGGTGGACAGGAGGAGTCCGATGAGGACGTCCCCGGGCCGCAGGCTCGTCAACGCCAGCAGGTAGACCGAGGTGAGCGCGACGACGCGCAGCAGCAGGCTGATCATGGCGACCTCCGTGGTCATTCGGTGCCCCCGGCCAGCAGGGCGTCGACCGCCTGGCCGCTGAGCAGGAGCAGCGGCTCGGGCCACAGCCCGGCGGCGAGCACCAGCAACGCCAAGGCCGCCGTGAACAGCCGCTGGGGCAGTGGGCTCGCCGCACCCGTCGCCCGCGGGTCGGGACGCCAGAACCGGCGCTGGTACACCTGGAACATGTAGACGAGGGAGAGAGCGCTGCCCACCAGGAGCAGCACGACGAGGGCGACGCTGCCGGCCGCGATCCCGGTGCGGAACAGCTCCAGCTTGCCGATGAACCCCGCCGCCGGCGGCACGCCCGCCACGCTGAGCGCTCCGACCGCGAACGCCGCCGCGACCACCGCGCCCCGCACCCCCGAGGCCAGGAACAACAGCGCCTTGTTCAGCGAGTTGATCACGCTGTAGAGCACGGCGGCCATCAGGCCGACGGGCCCGCCGACGCCGAGGGCGACCAGCACGTACCCGACCTGCCCGATCGCGGAGTAGGCCAGCGTCTCGGCGGCGTCGCCGCGGGCGACCGCCAGCACCCCGCCGTAGACGATCGAGGCGGCGCCCAGGACGACGAGCGCGACGCCGGCGAGCCGCAACTGCTCGGGAAACAGGTCGGCGCCGAAGCGCAGCAGGCCGTAGGCGCCGATGTTCGCCACGGCGCCGCTGAGGACGGCCGCGACCGCGGGGCGGGCGCCGGCGTAGACGGTGGGCAGCCAGAAGTGGAAGGGGAACAGGCCGAGCTTCACGCTGAACGCGATGAAGAACCCGGCCGCGATCAGGACCGCCGCGTTGGGGTTGACCGCGAGCATCCGGGCGGCCACCTGGTCCATCGCCAGTGCCCCGGTCACCCGGTAGGCGCCCGCCACGGACAGCAGGAAGGTGAACGAGCCCAGCAGGTTGACCGCGGTGAACACCAGCGCCGCCCGCAGCTGGCGCCGCTTGCCACCGTAGGCGCTGAGCGCGTACGAGGCGGTCATCGCGAGCTCGAAGAAGACGTAGAAGGAGAACACGTCGGCCGTGACGAACAGTCCGGTCAACCCCGCGCCCAGCAGCACGACCAGGCCGGGGAACGTCCGCGACCGCACCCCGCCCGCCGCCTCGTGCGCGGCCGCGGCCAGCAGGACGAGCACCGACAGCAACGCGAAGGCGACACCCAGGGCGTCCGCGCGCAGCACGATGCCCACGCCCGCGGGCCAGCCGCCCGTCACGACCTGCCGATCACCCCCGGCGAACACGTCCGCCGCGAGCACGCCCAGCACGGCGAGGGTGACCGCGAGCGACGCGACCGCGAGCCAGGCGACCGCCCGCCGCCGCCCGTCCAGCGCCACGAGCACGGCGCCCGACACCCAGGGCACGAGGAGGACGGTCGACAGCAGCATCAGCGGGCCCGCCCGCGCTCGGCCCGCAGCTCGTCGGCCAGGAGGGCCTCGGTCTCCTCGCGGTCGGCCTGCCGCTCCCGCTCCAGGCCCGCCGCGTGCCGGGCCTCGGTCGCGGCCAGCTCGTCCTGCTCGGCGGTCCGGAAGACCACGATGGCCCGGTGCACCAGGGCGAGCAGCAGCGCCACCGTGGCGAGCCCGATGACCAGCGCGGTCAACGCCAGCGCCTGCGGCAACGGGTCGCTGACGTCGTCGCCGGGGACCACCGCGATCGCCGCCCGACCGCGGCTCAAGCCGGCGGCGATGATCGTGACGACGGCGCTCTGCGAGATCAGCATGATGCCCGCGACCATGCGGATCAGGTCGCGCTTGAGCAGCAGGTAGGCGCCGGAGCCGAACAGCACGGCCGCGGCGACGGCGACGGCGAGGATCACCGCTTCCCCTCCCCCAGCGGCCGTGCGAGCTGGTGCACCAACGTCGTCAGCACGCCGACGACCAGCATGAACACCCCGAGGTCGAGCAGCAGGGGGGTGAACAGCTCCAGCGCGCCGATCTTGGTGACGTGCTCGCCCGGGCCGGGGCGGTGGGTCACCGGCGGCTCGCCGAGCGCGAGGGGGAAGAACCCGCTCGCGAGCGCCAGGAGCAGGCCGCCGACCGCGAGCTTCGGCGCGTGGCGCAGCGCCGGCAGGGCCGACTCGGCGCCCTCGGCCCCGAACGCCACGTAGATCAGCGCGATCGCCAGCGCGACGACTACCCCGGCCGCGAACCCGTCGCCGACCTCGGCGTAGCCCTTGACGATGAGGGCGGCGGCGACCATCAGGCCGGGGCCGGGCAGCAGCCGGGCGACGACCCGGACCACCGAGTCCGGCGGCGCGTCCACGCCGTCCGCGCTCACCACAGCCTCCCGCGCCGCATCAGGGTGGCCACTCCGACCACCGCGACCAGCAGCACCGTGATCTCGACCAGCGTGTCCAGGCCGCGGAAGTCGGCGACGATCACCGTGACGACGTCACCGCCGTGGGCGGCGGGGGTGAGCCGGACGTGCTCGGCGGAGACGCTGTCCGGCGCGGGCTGGGACAGGAACCCCCACACCGAGGCGAAGACGGCGAGCCCGGCGACGACACCGGCCGGCCCGTCCCGCCGGCGCCGCCGGGGGCGGACCCGCACGACCGCGTCCCGCACCGGTCCCTCGTCGGGCATCCGGGCCAGCGCCGCGACGAAGACCAGGGTGAGCATGGTCTCGACCACGACGGCCACCAGCGCCACGTCCGGGGCGCCGACCAGCGCGTACACCGCCGCCAGCGCGAAGCCGACCACGGCGAGGGCGAGCGCGACGGTCAGCCGCGAGCGGACCCTGGCGACCACCAAGGTCGCGATGACGACCAGCACCAACAACGGGAGGATCAGCCAGTCGGCGCCCGCCACCACGCCGACCGCGTACGCGCCGGTCGTCGGAGTGGCGGCGAACGCGAGGCCGACCACGAGGCCGGCCGGCACCAGCACCGCGGCGATGCTGGTGCGCAGGTCCTTCACCTCCCGGTCGTGCACTGCGGCCGACACGCGGTCCAACGCGTGCAACGTCGCCTCGTAGGCCCGCCGGGGACCCCACCGCTCCCCCGCCGCGGCCACCGCCCGCACCACCGGGTCCACCACCCGCGGCAGGGCCAGCAGCAGCCCGCCCAGCACCCAGGCGGCGACCGCCATCACGTTCTCCGGCCGGAGGTCGAAGTGGTAGCCGGGTGCGATCGTGACCGGTCCGCCGGTCGAGACGCCGGCCGCGTCGGAGGCCAGCCGCGCGAACGGCTCCACGACCAAGCCGCCGAGCACCGCGACCGCCGCCAGGATCACGACCGGTGCGACGAGCAGCCCGGAGGCCGGGCCGACCTGCCCGCGCGGCGGCCCCAGGAACAGCCCCAGCCAGAACCGCCCGATGTAGGCGAACGTCAGGGTCGCCGCGACGACGGCCACCACCGCGGTCACCGGACCGTGCCGCAACGCGGCGGCGTAGAGCAGCTCGTCCTTGAAGAACCCGATCGTCAGCGGCAGCGCGGCCAGCGTCGCCGCCGCCACCCCCGCCGCCACCGCCAGCACCGGCGCCCGGCGCCCGAGCCCGCCCAGCCGGGACAGCCGGTCCTCGCCGGTCGTCATCGTCACCGTCCCGGCGGTCATGAACAGGGCGCTCTTGGCCACCGCGTGCGCCAGCACGTAGAACGCCGCCGCGCCGTTGCCCTCGGCTCCGCCCATCCCGTACAACATGACCAGGTAGCCGTACTGCGAGATGGTGGAGTAGGCGAGGAGCTGCTTGAGCACGTCCTGCCGCAGCGCCAACACCCCGCCCACCACCACCGACACCGCGCCCACGACCACGAGCCCGGTCAGCACCGGCTCGCTCCGGGCCAGCAGCGGGTGCACGCGCCCGATCACCAGCACGCCCGCCGCGACCATCGCGGCCGAGTGCAGGTAGGCCGACACGGGGGTCGGCGCCGCCATCGCCCGCGGCAGCCAGAAGTGCAGCGGGACCTGCGCGCTCTTGGCCAGCGCGGCCACCGCCAGCAACACGGCCGCCGACGTCGTGGTCGCCGAGGAGTCGGCGCGGGCCAGCAGCTCGGGGATCGAGAACGTCCCGTGCACCGAGTAGAGCAGCACCGCGGCGACCAGCATCGCCACCGCGGCGACCACCGTGACCAGCAACGCCATCAACGCCGCGGTCCGCGCCGCCCGCTCGGACCGGTCGAAGCCGATGAGGAAGTACGAGCACACCGCGGTCAGGTCGAAGAAGACGAACACCAGCACGAGGTCCTGCGCGGTGGCCAGCCCCACCATCGCCGCCGCGAACAGCGCCATCCACGGCCAGAACCGCCACCGCTCCACCGCCGAGCGGCGCTGGTGCTCCAGGTGCAGGGTCAGGTAACGGGTGCCGTAGGCGAAGACGAGGGCGCCGACACCGGTGGCCAGCAAGCCGTAGAGCACGGCGAGGCCGTCGAGCGCGAAGCTCAGCCGCAGGTCCAGGCTGGACGCCCAGGGCACCGAGACCGCGCCACCGCCGGCCAGCCCGCCGAGCAGGCACAGCAGGAACCCGGCGACCGCCGCGGCGCACGCCAGCCAGCCCAGCCGGTCCGTGCCCGGTCCGGGGTGCCGCTCACCCGCACCGCGGGTTCCCGGACCACCGCGAACGACGACCACGGGCAACTCCTCCGGCTGGAAGTCGAGTCGTCCGCAACGTACGGGATGCCGACCTGATCCGCAGACGTCGCAAGCCCGCCGGGGTGGGGTGACCAGTCGTCACGCCACCCCGTGTCCACCGAACCGGTGACACGACGCGCACCCGATCGCACCGGAAGTCCAAGGTGGAGGGTCGCCCGAACCACCGGCGGTGCGTGACCGGCTCTCGACGTCCACCCGAACGTGTAGGCCGATCGGACCGACGCGATGGCGGACGACCCGTGCCCGTGCCATCGTGCGACCGGACCCGCTCCGGCCGGCCGCACGACACCCCCGCGCCCGCCACCGCTCCGACCGGAGCCGGGCGGGTGCCGCCGGGTCAGTCCTGAGGAGTGAGCACGACGACGGGGAACTCCCGGTCGGTCTTCTGGGAGTACTCCTCGTACAGCGATAACATGCTCGTCATCCGGGCCCAGAGGGCCTCGCGCTCGGTCGGGGACGCGACCCGGGCGTGCGCGGTGAACCGACGGCTGCCGACCTGCACCCCGACGCTCGGGTCCGCCTGGAGGTTCCTGAACCACGACGGGTCCCGGTCGGAACCGCCGTCGGAGGCGACGACGACGAACTCCTCGCCCACCGTGCCGTAGATGAGGCACGTGCGACGCGGGATGCCGGACTTGCGACCGGTGGTGGCGAGCACGAGAGCGTAGACGCCGTTCATCTCGTGCCCCTCGGCGCCGTCCGAGGCCAGGTACTTGCGCGTCTGCTCGGCGATCAGGTCCGTTGGCGAGTCGGTGGCGCGGTCGAGGTCATCGGCGACAGCCATGGAGAACGGTCCTCTCTGGAACGGAAGTCTGGTGCGAAGCGCTGCGCGGAGATCCACGTCAGTCGATCCGCTCGGCCAGGGTAGCGATCATGAGAGGTCGGCGACGGCGTTCTCCACCGGCCTTCCGGGGAGCGGGCCACGACGGGTCGGGCGAAGGCGCAGCCCACGCACGCGGGATCACGCGGTCGTTCAACCGAAAGGCCTATACGGAGACCCGCAGTCGGCCGAGCCGCGACCGATCGGGAGGTGATCAGCTCCGGTCGTCGTGGCGTGCGCCGTCGCCGAGCGCGGCGGCGAGCAGCGTCCCCTTCGTGATCACCAGCACCCGACCCGGACCGAGGCGCCGCAACGCACGGATGCGTCGGGTGATCCCGACCCGCTCGACGACCTGACCGCGAGGGTCGACGAACACCAGGAAGCCGGCGGCGTCGGCGAGCACGAACCCGTCGCCACGTCCCCGGTCGTCGGCGACGACCTGTCCGAACGGGGCCGGCCGCACCGCGATCCGCCACAGCACGCGACCGTCGTGGGGATCTGCCACGGTGAAACCGGTCCCGCGTTCCCCCAGCCAGAGCAGACCACCGACGTGCCGCGGCGCCGAGGCCACCAGCGGGGTCCCGGCCAGGACCAGTCCGCTCACGGCCCCCGTCGACGGCTCGATCCGCACCACGGCGTCCTCACCGCACCGGACGAGGAAGCGATCACCCCCGACCGCCGTGAACGCCGCTTCATGGTCGTGGTCTGCGAGCGGGTGCGGCAACGACCAGGCGCGCAGTTCCCGCCCGTCGCGTCGATCGATCAACCGGACCCGCGCACCCCCGGGCTCACCGACCAGGAACCCGCCGCCTCCCGCGGCCGGCCGCACCGTGCGCACGTCGTGCTCCGCCTCCCACAGGGTCCGGCCCGTGGCGACGTCCACCGCCCGCAACGGGGTGTACCCGCGCCAGCCACCCACGAGCACCAGGTCGCCGTCCACCACAAGGTGCCCGGTCCACCGGCGCAGACCGACCCTCCAGACGTCCCGCCCGGTGGCGAGGTCCAGGCACGCCAACTCGTCCGTGCTCTGCGGCAGCACCAGCAGACGTTGCCCGGCAACGGACATCGCCCGCAGCCACCTGCCGGTCGCGACGTCCCACCGCACGGACCCGTCCTCCGGGTCGAGGCCGACCAGCCTCGTGTTCCGCTCGTGGACGACCAGCGTGCCGGAGCCCACGGCGACGTCGACACCGGAGCCGGCCTGGTGCAGCGGTCGTTCCCACCCGATCCCCACCACCCCCACAGCCCACCACGCGTCCCCGATGCCCCGCCACCCGTTTCCGCGTCCCACCATCCACAGTGGACACGACGGCCGGGTCACCGCGCTCGGCGGGTTCGGGCGCACGTGGTCGTCGACGCCTCCCGGGCGGGCACCCGACCACCTGGGCGTGTTGATTCCTGTAACCCACAGTTCACTCTTGAGCGACTAGGCAGGGTCCTGTTAGCGTTCACACGGAACGGTGGCGCCCGTCACACCGCCAACCAGGGCCCTCCGCGACAGGCCCACCGCACCGCATCCCGGGCCGAGCCGCCGCCTGCGCCGACGACGTCGGCGGACACACGAGTGGAGACGCCGATGTCGACCGCCCAGTGCCGCGCGCACCCGCCACGGGCCTCGGGTTCCCGAGGTCGCCCGGTCACCGCGCGGCGGCGCGACTCCCGCCGCTGACCGCGGCCGCACGACAGCCCGACCGGCAGCCACAGCGCCCTGCCCGGCGGTCGCCCCGCACCAGGCCGACGTTCGCCCGCACCCCACCTGCGAGGAGATCATCCGTGACCAGACAGCCGAGGGCCAGGCGCCTGCTGGCCCGACTCAGCGTCGTGGCGCTCACCGTCGCCGCCACGGCGGTGGCCGTCGCGGCGCCCGCACAGGCCGCACCCGGCTACGTCTACACGACGTTCAAGGGTGACGCCGCCGCCGACCAGGAGCTCTGGGTGTACTCCTCGGCCAACGGCACGAACTTCAGCGTGCTGGCCGACACCGACTACCGCGGCCCGTCCGGCGTGCTGCGCGACCCGAGCATCATCCAGCACAACGGGCTCTACTACGTCGCGCACACCGTCCAGTCGTGGACCACGAACTCAACACACTTCAACATCGCCTCCAGCCCGGACCTGGTCAACTGGACGCACGTGACCAGCGTCAACTCCGGAGTCGCCAACACGCGGTTCACGTGGGCGCCCGAGTTCTACGTCGAGGGCGGCACCGTGCGGATCATCGTGAGCATCGCCCAGACCACGTGCTCCAACTGCTTCCGCCCGTACGTCTTCACCGCCCAGAACAGCGCGCTCACCTCGTGGAGCGGGCCGGTGCAGATGGGCGGCCTCGGCTACAACTACATCGACACCTACGTGGTGAAGTCGGGCAGCACCTACCACGCCTTCACCAAGAACGAGACCTCCAAGTACATCGAGCACTGGACCAGCACGAGCCTCACCGCCGGGTGGGGCAACCGGGGCCAGTTGTGGAGCTCGGGCTACGAGGGTCCGGCCGTGTTGCGGATGAGCGACGGCTCCTGGCGCATCTGGATCGACAAGTACACCAACGGCGGCATCTGGACGGCCACCAGCTCGAACCTGGACTCCTGGTCGGGCCTGAGCCAGATCACCTGCCCCGGTTGCCGCCACGGCACGATCCTGCCGGTGGCCGACGTGCCCGGCGCGGCGCCGGTCTACCGCGTGACCAACCTCAACAGCGGCAAGGTGATGGACGTCGTCTCCGCGTCCACCGCGAACAACGCCGAGGTCAAGCAGTGGACCTGGAACGGCGGCGGGAACCAGAAGTGGCAGTTCCAGGACGCGGGCAGCGGCTACTTCCGGATCGTCAACCAGAACAGCGGCAAGTGCCTGGACGTGCCGAGCGCCTCCACCGCCGACGGGGCGAACATCATCCAGTACACCTGCGGCAGCGGCGCCAACCAGCAGTGGCAGTGGCAGGCCACCGGTAGCCACTTCCGGCTCGTCGCGCGGCACAGCGGCAAGTGCCTCGACGTCGTCTCCTCCGGCACCGGCGACGGCGCCGACATCCAGCAGTTCACCTGTGGCAGCGGCGCCAACCAGCAGTGGAGCCGCACCCAGGTCTGAGCCGGACCGGCAAGGCGCTCGACACCGCGAACGCCGGGCGTGGTTCCCGCCCGGCGGCTCGCAGCAACCCCAGTGACCCAGGTGGGACGCCCGCGGCATGGGCATCGCACCTGTCGGACCGCCGTGCAGCAGCTCTAGTGATTGGACATCTCATGAGATTGACCATGGCGTCTGACGGCCACTCGTCAGGACCATCCCGGAGCACCCGGTCGTTGCGGCGGTCGCTGGTCGCCTTGGCGGTGACCACGCTGACCGCGGCGACGGGCCTGGTCGTCACCACACCGGCGGCCAGTGCGGCCACGAGCCAGTTCCGCGGCATGAACTGGGCGGTGATGGGTGACAACTTCAGCACCGGCACGCTCGTCGTGCAGGGCCTGAGCCAGTCCGACAGCAACGCGACCGTGCGGGCCAAGGCCAACGCCCTCTACGACGACATGTCCGCGACCATGGGCGTCAACACCGTCCGGCTGCCGATCAACACCCACACGGTGGCCAACACGACCTGGTGGAACGCCTACCGCGGCGCCATCGACGCCGCCACCGAACGCGGGTTCAAGGTCATCCTCGCCTACTGGGAGGACGGCGCCGCGTCCGGCGGCAGGATCACGAACCTGGCCGCGTGGAACGCGATGTGGTCCAGCGTGACCAACACCTACGGCTCGAACAACAACGTCTACTTCGAGCCGATGAACGAGCCGCACGGCTACTCGTCGGCGGACTGGCGCAACGTCGCGGCGAACTGGCTCAGCTACCACTACTCGGCACCGCCGAGCCGGGTGCTCATCGGCGGCACCGGCTTCAGCCAGGACCTGCGGGACATCTGCAACGACAGCCGCTTCAACTCGACGCTGCTGTCCTTCCACCACTACGCCTTCTTCTACAGCCCGATGACCTACGACGCCTTCCGCAGCCACATCCAGACGCGGCTGGGCAACTGCGCCTCCCGCGCGGTCGCGACCGAGTTCGGCGCGCCGATGTCCACCGGCTTGAACTACGGCGACGCGAACAGCAGCGACAACTTCGTGCGCCACATCCGCGCCATGGCCCAGGTCATGCGGGACAACCAGATGGGCGGCACCTACTGGCCCGCGCTCGGTGGCAAGTACAAGGACAACCTCGGTTACGACTGGTACTCGATGTACGCCCTGAGCGGCAGCGGCACCGACCTCAACCTGACCATCCGCAACACCTCCGGCGCCGACCGGATCCGCTACGGCTGGGGCGACAACACCACCACTCCGCCGCCCACGTCCTACCTGATCACCGCACGCCACAGCGGCAAGTCCATGGACGTCCAGCAGCCCAACACCGACAACGGCGCGCGCGTCGGCCAGTACACCTACAGCGGCAACGCGTGGCAGCAGTGGCAGTTCCAGGACGCCGGCAGCGGCTACTGGCGCATCGTCAGCCGCCACAGCGGGAAGTGCCTGGACGTGGTGAGCGCCTCCACCGCCGACGGCGCCGACCTCGTCCAGTACACCTGTGGCAGCGGCACCAACCAGCAGTTCCAGATGGTCGCCAACGGCAACTACTTCCAGCTCCGCGCGCGGCACAGCGGCAAGTGCGTGGACGTCCCGGGCGCCTCGACCGCGGACGGCGTGATCCTCAAGCAGTACACGTGCAACACCGGCACCAACCAGCAGTGGTCCCGGACCACCGTCTGACCGCGGCCCGGCCCTCGCTCCCCGGCGCCGAGCTCGTGCTCGGCGCCGGGGACGCGCCCGTCCGACCGCGCTGCTAGCAGCTGCCGTCCGACTCCTTCAGGCCGGTGTTGGCGCCCGCCGTGCGGCTCACGACGTTCGGCACGCAGGTGGCCTGGTCGAGCCGGAAGCTGTAGGGCACGTTGACCGTCGTCGTGGACTTGACGTCGGGACCGGCGGGCCTGTGGTCGCTGCTGGGCGCCGACCAGGTCACGTTGTCGAAGACGTTGCCGCTGACCTGCCAGTAGCCGGCCTCGGTGGTGTAGAAGGTGCCGAGGACGTCACGGGAGTTCTTGAAGTAGTTGTTGTCCACCTTGGCCTTGGCGCCGACCCGGGAATTGATGCCCGACTCGTTCAGGCTCACGTAGTGGTTGTTGTACATGTGGGCGACGCCGCCCCGCAGCAAAGGCGCCCGGGAGTCGATGTTCTCGTACAGGTTGTGGTGGTAGGTGATGAACCCGTTCGAGACGTCGCTCTCGCTCGACCCGACCAGCCCGCCGCGACCGGAGTTGCGCAGGGTGCTGTAGGACAACGTCACGTACTGCGTGTTGTTCTTCATGTCGAACAGGCCGTCGTAGCCCTCCGACTCACCACCCGACGCCAGCAGGTTGACGTGGTCGACCCAGACGTTGCGGACGTTGCTCTCCATCCCGATGGCGTCACCGCCGTTGGACGTGGGCGAGCCCGACTTCTTGACGTTCCGCACGGTCACGTTGCGGATGATGATGTTGCGGGACTCGCGGATGTGGATGCCCAACTGGTCGAACACCGCGCCACTGCCGACGCCGATGATCGTCACGTTGCTGATCCGCTTGAGCTCGATCACGCCCGCGGCGGTCTCACAGCTGCTGCCCGAGACCTTGGCGGTGTTGCCGTGGTTGATCGTCCCGGAGACCTCGATGACGATCGGCGTGGAGCTGCTGGCCCGACCGCACAACGCCTGGTGGATCTGGGTTCCGGTGGTGGCCCGCACGGTCGCCCCGCCCTGGCCGCCGGTGGTCCCGCCGTTCTGGGACGCGTAGCCGGTCGCGGCGCCGGCCGCCGCCGACGCCGGTGACATCGCCAGCACCACGCTGGTCGAGGTCGCGACGGCCAACGCGGCCACGACCGCGGGGATCCGCCATGCGACTGATCGTTTCATTTCGTCTCCTGCGTCTTCGAAGGGTGGACGACGTGGTCCCACTCGGCGGCGGCAGCACCGATCGCGGCGGCGGACGAAATCAGCGGTGGCAACTCAAGCCTGCGGAAAGCTCCCGGCGAGCATTGCGCAACCTCGTGCGACAGGCAACAAAATTCACGATCATGAACCGCCGGACGCGCCGTGCCCACGCGGGCACGACGCGACTTCCCGGCGAACGTCCGGCCGATTCACGGATCTGAATGGAACAGCGCGACAACCGCCGCGGACCGCATTCCCTTCGCCACATTTCACCCCGGCCGGGGGAAACGCCGACCAGCCGGCCGCGCCCGGCCCGGGTTCGTCACGGCTCGGTGAGGACCTCGACGTGCCCGTCGGTCCCGTTCACCCGGATCCGCTGCCCGTCCCTGATCACGTGGGTGGCGCGTGCCACCCCGACGACGGCCGGCAGGCCGTACTCCCGCGCGATCACCGCGCCGTGGGTCATCAGGCCGCCGACCTCCGTCACCAGGCCCGCGATCGCGACGAACAGGGGCGACCAACTGGGGTCCGTGTGCGCCGTGACCAGGATGTCGCCCGGTTCGACGTCGGCGTCGGCCAGGTCCAGGATGACCCGGGCCCGCCCTTCCACGGTCCCGGCGGACACCGCCAGGCCGACCAGCGCGCCCGCGGGCAGGTCGTCACGCCGGTACGCCCCGTTGAGGGTCTCGCCGTCCGAGGTGAGCACGCGCGGTGGCGTGAGCGCCTCGTACGACCTGAACTCGTCCTTGCGCCGGCTGACGAGTTCGTCGTCGACCTGGCGCGTGCGCACGACTTCCTGGAGTTCCTGGAACCTCAGGAAGAAGACGTCCTCCTCCTCGCGGAGCACGCCGGCGCTCACCAGGCGCCCGGCCTCGGCCAGCAAGGCCTGCTTGTAGACGAAGTAGCGGCGGATCATCCCGTACTTCGGGTACTCGCGGTACCCGGCGAACGTCCGGACGAGATCGATGTTCCGCTTGGTCTCCTCGGCCTTGCGCTCCCCGTCCGGCAGCGCCCGCAGGCGCTCCAGCACCTCCTGCTCCTTCTGCCACGCCTCCCGCCGCCCCTGCTCGAAGCGTCGCGCGCCGGCGCCCGGCCCGAGGTTCTTGACGTTGGACAGGAGCAGGGGCAGCAGGGTGGTGGGCCGCTCGGTCCACCGCGGCCTGGTGATGTCGATCTCGCCGACGCACCGCATGCCGTACCGGTCGAGGTAGGCCACGATGGCGTCACGCGCTTCCCGCCCGCCGTCGAGCCCGGCCAGCTCGTCGAGGAAGTCCTCGTCCGCCGCGTCGCGCAGGAAGGCGACGACCTCGGGGTGCGGGCGGATCACGTCCGCGACGTCGAGGAGCGCCAGTCCCATCTCCGACGTGACGTTGTGGGGCACGGACTGCGAGAGCGCGTCGGCCGCGTCCTTCTCGCCCAGCCACTCGTGCAGGTGCTCGTTGAGCCACCACGTCGCCCGCATCGCCGCCATGATCGGCTTGAGGCCGCGCGGGTCGAACAGGACCCGCCTCAGCTCCTGGAAGTCCGCCAGGATGAAGTCGAGCAGCTCGGAGCCGGACTTCGTCCTGATCTCGCGCTCCAGCGCGGCGACGGACGCCTCGCCCTGCCCGATCAGCTCCGTCACGAGGGCCGGGTCGGCCTCGATCGTGATCGGCTCGGCGCCGGGGATCGGCTGGACGGGACCGTCCTGCGGGACCGACGGGAGGAAGCCGTCGCGCTCGACGACGGTCCGCAGCGCGTCCTCGATCAGCGGATCGGACTTCCCCACCACCTCGAGGAAGCCGGGGCGGCTCGCGGGCGACGCGAGCAGCCGGGTGGCCTCGGCGAACAACCTCCCGCCCGCCTCGGCCATGGGCCGCTGAGTCGTCAACTGCCACACGGACAACCCCAAGGGCTTCATGGCGTCGGTCATCATCTGCTGATGACCGACGGAGACGTAGACGTGGTTCTCCCCGTCGTCGGTCTCCGGGATGGGGAACAGCGTGGTGATCGGCCGGCTCTGCACGACCTGGAAGTCGTCGTCGACCAGGCACCACTCGACGTCCTGGGGATGGCCGAAGTGCGCTTCGAGCCGCCGGCCGAGCCGCACCAGCCGCACGACCTGGGCGTCCGTCAGCGCCGGCTGCTCGCTCCGCTCGGGCTCGACGACCTGCTCCCGCGTCCCGCCGTCGGGCGAGGCGAGGACGGCGAGCTCCTTGGCGGCGACCGACTTGGCGAGGACCTCGTCGTCGCGCACCTGGTAGGCGTCCGCGTTCACCAGGCCGGAGACCAGGGCCTCGCCGAGGCCGAACACGGCCTCCACGGTGGCGACCTTCCGGTTGGACGTGACGGGATCGGCCGTGAACAGGACGCCGGACGCGTGCGGGAAGACCATCCGCTGCACGACCACGGCCATGTGGACCTTGCGGTGGTCGAAGCCGTTGCGCAGGCGGTAGGTGACGGCCCGTTCGGTGAACAGCGAGGCCCAGCACCGGCTGACGTGCCGGACGACCTCCGCCGGCCCCACGACGTTCAGGTAGGTGTCCTGCTGGCCCGCGAAGGACGCGCCCGGCAGGTCCTCCGCCGTCGCGCTCGACCGCACGGCGTAGGCGTCCCGCTCGCCGATCCGGGCGAGCGCGCCGGTGATCGCCGCCGCCACGTCGTCCGGGACGACGATCCCTTCGAGGGTCTGCCGGATCTCCGCGCTGCGCGTGCGGATCGCCTCCCGGTCGTCCGGGTTCAGGCGCGACAGCCCGTCCAGCAGGTCGCCGAGCGACGGCGCCTCCCGCACGATCCGGTGGTAGGCGTCCGTCGTGACGCAGAAACCGGCCGGCACGCGGATGCCGTCGATCCGCGCCAGCTCTCCCAGGTGCGCGCCCTTGCCCCCGACCACGGCGACCTGAGTCCGGTCGACCTCCCGCAGATCGAGCACGTAGTCGCCCACCCGTTCACCTTCCGTCCGCCCCGTCAAAGCTTGCTCGCTCCTCGTCCGCACCGCCGGCCGTTGAACTCGTCCATGTGTTGTCACAGCGTTTACCGACACTCATTTCCGCAGGTTGAGGGCTTCGGCGGGACATTCTGCGGCACCACGGGGGCCTTGCCGCAAGACCCCCGATGAGCTATAAGTTGACAGTGGCGGGAAGGGCGCGATCTCCTCGCCTTCGTCTTTTACCGGAAACCCGGCTCAGTCACCCGGCCGGGCCACGTCCTCCGCATCGCCCGCCGACGGCGCGGTCAACGGCAGGTGGACCCGGAAGCGGGTGTCGCCGGGCTCGGACTCCACCCGGATGTCGCCGCGGTGGCGGTCGACCACGATCCGCCACGAGATGTCCAGACCCAGCCCGGTGCCCTCGCCCACGGGCTTGGTGGTGAAGAACGGCTCGAAGATGCGCCTCTTCACCTCGTCCGGGATGCCCACGCCGGTGTCGCCGACCTCCACAACCGCGTCCTCGCCGGCGCGGTACGTGCGCACGGTCAGCGTGCCGCCGCCGGCCATGGCGGCCACCGCGTTGTCGACCAGGTTCGTCCACACCTGGTTGAGCTCGGCCGGGTACGCGGGCAGCGGGGGCAGGGAGCGGTCGTAGTCCTTGACCACGCGCACCCCGTCGCGGAGCTTGCCGCCGAGCATCACGAGCGTGGAGTCGAGCAGTTCGTGCACGTCGACGACCTGGAACGGCGCCCGGTCGACCTGCGAGTACTGCTTGGCCGCGCCGACCAGCGCGGACACCCTGGTGGTGGCGTCCTCGATCTCGTTCATCAACGTCTCGGTCTCGACCGTGTAGGCCAGCCAGCGCACGGCGGCCTCGGTGGCGGTCTGCGGGCACAACGCCGCGGCGCGGTCGAGCCACTCGACGTCCAGCCCGCCCGCGACCAGCACCGGCGCCAGGTCCCAGCCGCCGGACACGCCGTGCGCGTCCAGCCAGTCGGCGACCTCGTCCTCCAGGTCGGCGGTCTGCATCGGACCGAGCTTCGGCGCCTTCGCCACCTGCTCGACCGCGCTCTCCTGCAGCTCCACCAGCACCGGCAGGGTGGCCGGGTCGAGCGAGCCGCTCGCCAGCAGCGCGAGCTTGTGCCGCATCCCGGCGACCCGTTCGCGCAACGCCCCGGTGGCCCGCACCGCCGCGGCGGCCGGGTTGTTCAGCTCGTGCGTCAGCCCGGCCGACAGCGAACCCAGCGCGAGCAGCCGTTCCCGCTGGCTGACGATCCGCTCGGTGTTGCGCATGCCGAAGAACAGGCCCTCCAGCAGGTGCATGGCCATCGGGAACCACGACCGGAACATCGCGCCGAAGTCGTGCGCGGGCAGCTGGTAGAGCCGCACGTCGGTCACCGCGTCGGCGGTCATCTGGTAGACCGTCCTGGCCTCCACGTCGGAGCCGAGGTAGGCCTGGGTGGCCCCGAAGTACGCGCCGCGGTGGTCGGTGCGGTTGGTCTCCACGCGCTGACCGCCGATGACGCGGCTGAGCGCCACCGTGCCGTCCAGCAGCACGAAGAAGCACGTCGCCGGTTGTCCTTCGCGCAGCACCTGGGAGCCCGCCGCGTGCGTCTCCACCTGGCCGTGCGCGACGAGCCACGCCAGCTGCTCCTCCGACAGGTGCTCGAACAGGAACAGCCCGCGCAGGTCGTCGACCGTCAGGTTCTCCATCACGACCTCTCCAGGTAGCGGTGGACCAGCGACACGGCCATCGCGCCGTCGCCGACCGCCGACGCGACCCGCTTCACCGACTCCGCGCGCACGTCGCCGGCGACGAACACGCCCGGCAGGCTGGTCTCCAGGTGGTAGGGCGGCCGGTCGAGGCCCCAGCCCTCGGGCAGGCGGCCGTCGGTGACCAGGTCCGGTCCGGCGAGCACGAACCCGCGATCGTCACGGGCCAGCGTGCCGGTGAGCCAGTCGGTGTGAGGTGCGGCGCCGATGAACGCGAAGAGCCAGGACGCGGGCACGGTCGTCGTCTCGCCGGTCTTGTTGTGCCGCAACGTCAGCGTCTCCAGGTGCTCCTCCCCCGTGCCGCCGACGACCTCGGTGCACGTGCGCACCTCGACGTTGTCGACCCGGGCGAGCTGCTCGACGAGGTAGTGCGACATGGACCGGGCCAGCGAGTCGCCGCGCACGACCAGCACCACGCGGCGGGCGTGCGCGGCGAAGTAGAGCGCCGCCTGGCCCGCCGAGTTGGCGCCGCCGACGAGGTAGACGTCCTGGCCCGCGCAGCTGGGCCCCTCGGTGGTCGCCGCGCCGTAGAACACGCCCCGGCCGGTCAGCGCGCCGAGGCCGGGCGCGTCCAGCATCCGGTAGGACACGCCGGTGGCGAGGATGACGGTGTGCGCGGCCAGCTCCGTGCCGTCGCCCAGGCGCACCACGCGTGCCGCGCCGCGGGCCTCCAGGCCGACCACGTCGCACGCGGTCAGCACCTCGACGTCGAACTTCAGCGCCTGCCGGCGGGCGCGGTCGGTGAGCTGCTCGCCGGACACGCCGTCGGGGAAGCCGAGGTAGTTCTCGATCCGGCTGCTGGTGCCCGCCTGACCGCCGGTGGCACGCCGCTCGACCAGCACCGTGCGCAGCCCCTCCGAGCCGCCGTAGACCGCCGCGCCCAGCCCGGCGGGACCGCCGCCCACCACGATCAGGTCGTAGAAGTCGGTGGACGGCCGGGTGGTCAGGCCGACCCGGGCGGCCAGCTCCGCGTCCGACGGCTCCACCAGCGCCTCGCCGTCCGCGGTGACGACCACGGGCAGCCGCGCGCCGTCCTCGCCGCACGCGGTGAGCAGCCGCCCGGTCTCCGGGTCGCCGTCGTCCACGGCGTGCCAGCGGAACGGGACGGAGTTGCGGGCCAGGAAGTCGCGCACCTCGTAGGACCGCGACGACCAGCGGTGCCCGACGACCCGGACCTGCCGGGCGGGCCCGCGATCGGCCGCGGACCAGGCGCGCAGCAGCTCGTCCAGCACGGGGTACAGCTTCTCCTCCGGCGGGTCCCACGGCTTGAGCAGGTAGTGGTCGAGGTCGACGACGTTGATGGCGCGGATCGCCGCGTCGGTGTCGGCGTACGCGGTCAGCAGCACCCGCCGTGCGGCCGGGAAGAGGTCCATCGCGGCCTCCAGGAACTCGATGCCGCTCATGCCGGGCATCCGGTAGTCGGCCAGCAGCACCGCCACCTCCTCGCCGCGCAGCTTGATCTCGCGCACCGCGTCGAGCGCCTGCTCACCGGACTCCGCCCGCACGACCCGGTAGTGCTCGCCGTACTTGCGGCGCAGGTCGCGCGCCACGGACCGGGACACGCCGGGGTCGTCGTCCACGGTGAGGATCGAGGGCCTCGCGACCTGAGGAGTCGTCATGTCCACATTGTCGTTCCCGCCCGGACGGCCGTCCCATCGCGGTTACCCTCTGCGGGTGTCCGGCGCGGTGCGGTTCGGGGTCCTGGGGCCGTTGACGGTGGAGCGCGACGGCGGGCGGCCGGCGCTCGGCGGGCCGAGGCAGCGTGACCTGTTGACGCTGCTGGTGTTGCGCGCCAACCGGTTCGTCAGCGCCGACTGGCTGGTCGACGCGCTGTGGGACGGGCGTCCGCCGGCCGGCGCTCAGGTCACCTTGCGGTCGTACGTGGCGGTGCTGCGCCGGTCGCTCGAACCGGAGCGCGGACGGCGTGCGCCCGCGGAGCTGTTGCGCGGTCACACCGGTGGCTACGAGCTGCGCGTGCCACCGGACGCCGTGGACGCCGTGCGCTTCACCGCGCTGGCCGGGCAGGGCGCGCGGGCGCTCGCCGACGGCGAGTGGGAGGCGGCCGGACGCCACTACACCGACGCGCTCGCCCTCTGGCGGGGCGAGGTGGCCGCCGCCGACCTCGCCGCCGTGCGACCGGACGCGGCACGCCTCACGGAGGCGCGGACCGCGGCCGGCGAAGGCCTCTTCACCGCCGCCGTCGCCGCCGGTCGGCACCAGGCCGTGCTGCCGGACCTGCGCCAGTTCGTGGCCGCCAACCCGAACCGGGAGAACGCCCGGGCGCAGCTGATGCTCGCGCTCTACCGGGCGGGTCGGCAGACCGAGGCGCTGGCGGTGTACGACGAGGGCCGCCGGCTGCTGGCCGACGAGCACGGCGTCGAACCGGGCGAGGCCCTGCGCGACCTCCACCGCCAGGTCCTGGCCCACTCCGTGCCACCGGTCGGTACGGGCACCTCCCCGCTGATTCCCACTGCCACGCCCGACCACCGCCGCACCACGGCACCCAACGCCACGCCCGACCTCCACCACGCCGCACCACCCACCAGCCCGCCTGATCTCCCCCACGCCACCGCACCCACCAGCCCGACCGACCGCCTCGACACCTCACCCACCGACACCGCCGGTTTCCTGCCGCCGGACCGACTGGTCGGTCGCACGGCCGAGCTCGCCCTCCTCGCCGACCTCCTCGCGGCATCGGGCCGGACCGGCGGCCGGTTCGCGGCGATCGTCGGCGAGGCGGGCATCGGCAAGACCACCCTGGCCGACGCCATCGCCCGCCGCGCCTCCGCCGCCGGCGTCCCGGTCGCGTGGGGCCGCTGCCCGGACCTCGGTCAAGCGCCGCCGTTCTGGCTCTGGACCCAGGTCGTGCGCGCCCTCGTGCCCCTGGCCGGCGACGCGGGCGCCGACCCGGCACTGGCGGGCTTCCGCGCGGGCCCCACCACCGACACCGACATCGACCCCACCGCCCGCTTCCGCACCTACGACGCGGTCTCGGCGCTCGTGCACGCCGCCGCCCGCGCCACCGGCCTCGTCCTCGTGCTGGACGACCTGCACGCCGCCGACGCCGACTCCCTGCTCCTGCTGCGCTACCTGGCCACCACCGTGCACACGTCCCGCGCGCTGGTCGTCGCGACCCTGCGCCCCTACGAGCACGCCCCCGCCCTGGTCGCCACCCTCGCCGACCTGGCCCGCAGCCCCGGCTGCCGACAGCTCAGACCGGCCGGCCTCGACGCGGACGCGGTCGCCGGCCTGGTCCGCGCGCACACCGGCGCGCCCGCACCGGCCGACCTGGTGCTCGACCTCCTCACCCGCACCGGCGGCAACCCGTTCTTCCTCACCGAACTGCTCACCTCAGCCGATCCGACCGGCACGCCGCCGCCGAGCGTGCGCGACACCGTCCGCCGCCGGCTGCACGCCCTGGACGACCGCACCCGCGACTGGCTCGACGTGCTGAGCGTCGCCGGCCGCGGCCTGGACGTCGACCTGCTCGAAGCCGCCACGGCCGCCGAGGTCCGGCTCACCCCGCACGTCACCCACCTGGTCACCGAGCCCGACGCCGGCGTGGTGCGCTTCCGGCACCCGCTGTTCGCCGAGGCCGCCTACGCCGACCTCACCCCGACCCGCCGTGCCGACCTGCACGCCCGGCTCGCCGACGCCGGCGCGCACGCCCTCACCCCGGCCGAGCTGGCCCACCACTACGGCCGGGCCCGCGGCCGGGAGGGCGACCACCTGCGCTGGACCCTCGAAGCCGCCGGCGACGCCACCCGCCGCCTCGCCTACGAGGACGCCCTGGCGCACCTCGACCGGGCCGCCACCCTGCTCACCTCGCCGGAACGGGAGCTGGCCGTGCAGGTGCACCGCACGTCGTTGCTCCAGATCACGGTCGGCATCGGCAGCGACGCCGTCGACCTGGCCGCTGCCCGCGCCCGCGAACTGCTCACGCGCGTCGACACCGGAACCGACGTGCGCACCGCCCTGTGGACGCTGGGCGAACTGGCCTGCAACCGCGCCGAGTTCGCCATCGCCGCCGACCTCGCGGGCCGCCTCGCCGCGGACGACGGCGTGATCGGCGCCGCGGGCCACTACCTGCTGGGCGTGGTCGGCTACTTCACCGGCCGCCTGGCCGAGGCCGACCGCCACCTCACCGCCGCCATCGACCGGCTGCACGAGCTGGACCCGCGGGAGCTGGTCGGACGGGCCGGTCGCACGCCCACGCTCGCGACCCACGACTTCCGCGCCCTGGTGCGCTCCCTGCGCGGTGACGCGGACGCGGCCCGCGCCGACCTCGCCGCCGCGCACGCCCTCGCCGAACGCGCCGACGACCCGTACGGCCGGGCCAACGCCGCGCTGTTCGCCGCGTGGACCGCGATGCAGGAGCACGACGTCACCGCCGCCGTCGTCGCCGCCCGCCGGTGCCGCGAGATCGGCGCACGTCAGCACATGCCGCACTTCGTCACGACCGCCGACTTCTTCACCGAGTGGGCCGCGGTGCGCGGCGGGGACGACAGCCGCCGCGACGCGATGCGGGCGGCCCGGGACGGCATCCACCGGCTCGGCCTGCGCTCGACCCGCACGATCACCCTCGCCGCGATGGCGGACGCGCACCTGGCGACCGGGCACCACGCCACCGCGGCGGCGTTGGCCGACGAAGGCCTCGCCCTCGCCGAGCGGACCGGCGAACGGGTCCTCGCCGCCGAGCTGCACCGCGTCCGCGGCCTGGCCACCGACGACCGGGCCGACCTGGTCACCGGCGCGCGACTGGCCGAGGCACAGGGCGCGGACCTGGTGCGAGCGCGCTTCCCACGCTGATCCAACAGAACTCCAACAGCCCTCCGCTGACATGTCACCCGACACCAGAGGGAGGACGCATGGAGTTCGACGTCGTAGTGGTCGGGTGCGGGCCGGTCGGCGCGCTCACCGCCAACCTGCTCGGCGGCCGGGGCGTGCGCACCCTGGTCGTCGAACGGGACACCGCGCCGCACCGGCAGCCGCGCGCGTTCTCCTGCGACGACGAGGCGTTGCGGATCTACCAGCAGGCGGGCCTGCGGACCGAGGTGGCCGCCGACATGCACCCGCCGGGACGGGCCGAGTACGTCAACGCCAAGGGCCGGGTGTTCGCCACCATCGCCCTGGACGAGGTCGACTTCGGCCTGGGCGGCCGTCCCCTGCACTTCTTCGACCAGCCGCGCCTGGAAGCGGCCCTGCGCGCCGGGCTCGACCGGTTCCCGCACGTCACCCTGCGCACCGGTGTCGAGCTGATGCGGCTCACCCAGGACGACGAGGCCGCCACCGCCGTCCTGCGCGACCTCGGCACCGGCGCGGAGACCGAGGTGCGCGCGAAGTACGTGCTCGGGTGCGACGGCGCGCGCAGCACCACCCGGGTCGCGGCCGGCATCGCGCTCACCGGCACGTCCTACGCCGAACCGTGGCTGGCGGTCTCCGGTGACGTCGCGCCGGGCGCGGTGCGGGTGCCGCACACGACGTTCGTGTGCGACTGGCGGCGGCCCGCGTTCGTCTCCCCCGGCGCGTTCGACACCTACCGGTTGGAGTTCATGCTGCGCCCGGACGAGGACCCCGCGGACATGACGGATGCCGCGACGGTCGCCCGGCTCGTCGCGCCCTACGTCGACCCGGACCGCTTCACCGTCACGCGCGCGATCGTCTACACGTTCCACCACCTCGTCGCCGAGCGCTGGCGCGACCGCCGGGTGTTCCTGCTCGGCGACGCCGCGCACCAGATGCCGCCGTTCCTCGGCCAGGGCCTGTGCAGCGGGCTGCGCGACGCGGCCAACCTCACCTGGAAGCTCGCCCTGGCACTCGGATCGGACGACGCCGAGTCGCTGCTGGACAGCTACGAGGCCGAACGTCGCCCGCACACCGAGGCGATGGCCCTCACCAGCGTGCGTCTCGGCCGGGTCTTCCTGGTGCGCAACAGGTTCGCGGCCTTACTGCGGGACGTGGTGCTGCGCGCGGCGCAGGCCGTGCCGCGGGTGCGCCGCCTGGTGCGCCACTTCGAGTTCAAGCCGCTGCCCGCGCTGCCGGACGGACGCGTGATGTTCCCCCAGCCCGAGGTGGTCGTCGGCGGGGCGAGGCTGCTGCTCGACGACGTGCTCGGCCCCGACTTCGCGGTCATCGGGCCGGGCGTGGACGCGGGCACGGCGCGGGACTGGTCCGGTCCGCCCGCGCGGTTCCTGCGGGTGGTGGCCGACGGCCAGCCCTGCGCCGAGGACGACCTGGTGGACGTCACCGGCGCGCTCACCGCCTGGTTCGCCCGCCACCGCACCGACGTCGTCGTGCTGCGCCCCGACCGGTTCGTGCACGACCGAGGGACGTCCGCGGCGGCGCGGTGACCGGCTCACCCCGCGCCACCGGGCTCGACGGCGGCGATCAGGCGAGGTCAGGTCAGGAAGACCCAGTAGAAGTCCCAGACGTCCCCGTTCGGCCAGCAGACGTAGTAGTCGACGCCCTCGGGGATCTTCGCGCCCTCCGCTTCGCACTCCTCCTCGGTCGCGAAGGTGGCCATGTACTGCCAGTAGTCCATCGCCGCGGGCGCGGCTTGGGCGGGCTCGGCCAGTGCAGGTGCGGCCAGGGCAGGGGCGGCTTGGGCGGTACCGGCGCCAAGGAGCAGCAGGGTCGCCAGGAGCAGTGCTCGCATCGGGGTTCTCCCTCTCGCGGAAAACGCTTTCCACACGGCGGCGCCCCGATCACAGCACAGCCACCGCACGCCTGGCAACGCGCCGCACGTACCCGCGCTCACCGCGCCGAAGTCCCGGAACCGGCCGGCCGCACGCGGCGACCGCCGCCGGTCAGCCCTCGGTCTCGTCCGCGAGGTCGACGTCGGCGAGGTCGTCCACGCCGACCACGTCACCGCCGTTGAACACCACCACCAGGCCAAGCTCGGTGAAACCGGGCACGCGGCACTCGGCGAACCGGACCAGCCAGTCCCGACCGGGGTGGAAGGTGAACTCCGGGTCGGCCACGGCGTCCGGCCCGTAGCCCGGGTGGTCGCGCAGGTGGTCGGCCACGGCCTCGTGGGCGGTGGCGAGCAGCCGTTGGCGGTCGCGCAGGACCGAGCCGATGAACGGCAGGTCGAGGTCGTCGGTGGTGGCCGGTTCCTCCACCAGCACGCTCACCGACGTCCCGGCGGCGGTCGTGTTCCAGCACGCCACGCCTTCGGGAGCGTGGTCCACCGGGGTCAGTTCGCCGAAGCCGGGAATCGCGATCGTCACCGGGCGATCCTATGCGCCGCTCCCGGACCCGACCGGAACCGGGCCACCGGGCGCGGGAGAACCGGTCCGCCGGTCTCTTGACGGCGGACCGGCGGGTGAAGTTCGCTGTGGGAGAGCGCTCTCCGAGAGTTTGTCGACGATCCGCGGCCGGCGGCACACCGGCCGCGGGTCACCCCTGCCTGGAGTCGCCATGCCCGAAGCGCCCGCCCGGCACCGCCGCCGGGTCCTGCCCCTGCTCGTCGTCCTCGCCGCCCTGATCGCCGGGCAGCTCACCGCGTCACGGGAGGCGAGAGCCGCCGGGGTCCTGCTCTCCCAAGGCAAACCGACCACCGCCTCGTCCACCGAGAACGCGGGCACCGCCGCGTCCGCCGCCACCGACGGCAACGCGGGCACCCGCTGGTCCAGCGCGTTCGCCGACCCGCAGTGGTTGAGCGTCGACCTCGGCGCCACCGCGACGCTGGACCGCGTGGTGCTGACCTGGGAGGCCGCCTACGCGACCGCGTTCCAGCTCCAGACCTCGGCCGACGGCGCCACGTGGACCACGGTCCACACCGCGGCCGACGCCACGGGCGGGACGCAGTCGATCCCGGTGACCGGCACGGGTCGGCACGTGCGGCTGTTCGGCACCGCCCGCGCCACGGGCTACGGCTACTCGCTGTGGGAGTTCCAGGTCTACGGCACGACCGGTGGGCCCGCCGCCGGCACGCCGATCTCCGAGTACAAGCAGGTCGCGGCCTCGACGTGGGAGGGCGGCAACGCGCCCGCCGCGGCGCTGGACGGCCGGCCGAACACCCGCTGGTCCAGCCAGTTCGCCGACAACCAGTGGCTGCGGGTCGACTTCGGCGGCGTCGCCTCGGTCAACCAGGTCGTGCTGAACTGGGAGGGCGCGTACGCGAAGGGGTACCGGCTGGAGCTGTCGAACGACGCGGTGAACTGGACGCAGGTCTACGCGACCACCACCGGCACGGGCGGCGTGGAACGGCTCACCGTCGGCGGCACGGGCCGTTACCTGCGGTTGTTCGCCACCGCGCGGGCCACCGGCTACGGCGTCTCGCTCTGGGAGTTCCAGGTCTTCGGCACCGTGGACACCTCCGCGGCCACGCCGCCGTTGCTGTCGCCGCCGACCAAGGCGCCCGCGGTGACGGGCCGGTTCGCGCTGTCCGCGCCGGCCGACCAGGCGATGATCACGTCCACCCGGCGTCCGGCCTTCTCGTGGGCGGCGGTGCCGGGCGCGGTGCGCTACCAGGTCTGGCTCAACGTCAGCCGCACGGACTACGACTTCACCGCATCGGGCAACCTGATCGACCTCTACACCAAGGTCGCCGAGCCCACCGGCACCGGCTACACGCCGTCGTGGGACATCACCGACCGGTGGACGTACAAGTGGTTCGTGGTCGCGGTGGACGGCTCCGGCGGCACCAGCGCGTCGAACATCCGCACGTTCAGCGTGTACGTGCCGACGCTGACCTCGGTGGACGACGGCGTGCGGGTGGTGAGCGGCAGCCGTGACCTGAACAAGAACGGCGCGATCGAGCCGTACGAGGACTGGCGGCAGCCCGTGGAGGCACGGGTGAACGACCTGCTCGGTCGGATGACGATCGAGGAGAAGGCCTACCAGATGTTCTACAACGCCCAGGTGTTCCCGCGCTCGGGCTGGCACTTCGGGCCGGCGGAGGCGCAGGACCTGCACACCGCGCTGCTCGGGTCGAGCGGCACGCGGCTCGGCATCCCGTTCGTGTCGGCGGGCGACACCATCGCCGGGTACAAGACGACGTACCCGTTGCAGAGCGCGTTGGCCGCGGCGCGGAACTACCCGTTGCAGTACAAGCTCGGCGACATGCAGCGGCGCGAGCAGCTGGAGGTCGGCGCGCGCGGTGTGCTGGGGCCGTTGGCCGAGGTGGGCACGAAGGTGCTGTACCCGCGCATCCAGGAGGGCAACGGCGAGAGTTCCGAGGTGGCGTCGGCGCAGGTCCGGGCACTGGTGGCCGGGTTGCAGGGCGGGCCGGAGCTGAGCCCGGGTTCGGTGCTGGCGACGGTGAAGCACTGGCCGGGCGAGGGCGCGGGCGGTGAGGCGTTGATCGTGTACGACAACGTGACGATCAAGTACCACACCGCGCCGTTCCGGGCGGCGATGGAGGCCGGCGCGGTGAACATCATGCCGGGATACGCGGGCAGTTCACTGCTGGACCCCGGTGGTCCGGGCGCGGGTGACAGCGCGAAGATCCTCGCGTACCTGCGGCAGAACCTCGGGTACACCGGGCTGATCACGACCGACTGGTTGCCGTCGGGGTCGTGGGTCGGCGCGGCGAACGCGGGGTCGGACGTGATGGGTGGCGCGGACCCCGGTGCGCCCGGGTTCACCATCGGCGGGTTCACCTCGGCGGTGCCGGCGGCGCGGATCGACGACGCGGTGCGGCGGGTGCTGCGGTTGAAGTTCAAGCTCGGGATCTTCGAGAACCCGTACGGCGACCCGGTGAACGGGCCGTACCGGTTCCACAAGCCGGAGTACGCGGCGCTGGCGAACCAGGCGTCGCGCGAGGCGATGACGTTGTTGAAGAACACCAACGGCGTGCTGCCGGTGCGGCTCAACCGCGGTGACAACATCGTGGTGGCCGGTCCGCGTGCCGACGACACGGCCGCGTGCTGCATCTGGACCAGCTACTTCCACCAGGAGTACGGGTCGCAGACGATGTTGCAGGCGATCCGCACGCGTGCCGCGCAGGCGGGGGTGAACGTCCACAAGGACACCGGGCCGTCGCCGAAGCTGGCGATCGTCGCGGTGGGCGAGACCTCGTACACCCACGCGACGAGTTGGCCGAAGGAGCAGCCCTACCTGCCCCCGGACCAGCTCGCGGTGATCCAGGACTTCCACCGCCAGGGCATCCCCGTCGTGGTCGCCCTGGTCCTGCCCCGCCCGTACGTGATCACCGAGTGGCACGACCTGGCGAGCGCGATCGTCGTGACGTACCGCGGCGGCGAGGAGATGGGCCCCGCCTTGGCGTCGCTGCTGTTCGGCGACTACACCCCGACCGGCAAGCTGCCGTGGCAGCTGCCGCGTGCCCTGACCGACGTCCTGCGCCCCGGCGGCACCGACATCCCGGCCGACGCCACCGAGCACTGGGACGTCCCGTACGACCTGGGCGCCACCGCCGCCGAACGAGCCGACATCCGCGCCCGGATCGACTCGGGCGCCCCCGTACCCACCACCTACGGCAACCCCCTCTACCCCTACGGCTCCGGCCGAACCACCTGGTGAACCCGCGTGTCCTACCCACCCCGCCGCGCGTGTCCTGTGAC
>NZ_JBEOVG010000081.1:0-42310 GCF_040295345.1 Actinosynnema sp. NPDC002837 | reverse complement strand
CCGGCCCCCCCCCCCCCGTGCCCCCCCGCCCCCCGCCGGCCCCCCCGGCGCGCGCGGCCGGGGCCCCCCGGCCAGGCCATCCGCACGTTGCGGTAGAGGCCGGTAGCGCCTGCGCGGACCCGATCAGGTGCACGGCGAACAGGACCGTGCCGAGCCGGCGGACGTGGGACGAAAAGTGATCAGGTCGTGCGTGCCGTACGGCCTGATCACCGCGTGGACCAGGTAGTCGCACCGGTGCTCGGCGCCGCCTCGGCCTCGTGGGCGACCTCGTCGAGCAGCGCGACTGGTCCCAGGTCGTTGTCCAGGGTGTTCTCAGCCCACCTGGTCGGCCGCGACGTCGATGCCCCCAGTACGTTGTCGCGGGTGGTGGAGAGGATTGCGAGTCCGTTGGCAACGAGCAGTGATCTCGAGAAGGCGGCCGGTGTGCTGCGAGCGGGGGGTCTGGTGGCCCTCCCGACCGAGACCGTCTACGGCCTGGGCGCCAATGCCGAGGATCCCGCCGCGGTCGCGCGCGTCTTCCAGGTCAAGGGGCGTCCGCCCGACCACCCGCTGATCGTGCACCTCGGCGATGCGGACCAGTTGGGTGACTGGGTCGAGGACGTCCCCGCGACGGCGCGTCTGCTGGCCGAGCGCTTCTGGCCGGGGCCGCTGACGTTGGTCCTGCGGCGCGGCCGCCGGGTGCCGCTCGAAGCGACCGGTGGCCTGGAGACGGTGGCCGTGCGGGTGCCCGCACACCCCGTCGCGCTCGCGCTGCTGCGGGCCTTCGGGGGTGGTGTGGCGGCTCCGTCGGCCAACCGCTTCGGTTCGGTCAGCCCCACGACGGCGGACCACGTTCGCGCGGAGCTCGGTGATGCCGTGGACTTCGTGCTCGACGGTGGCCCGTGCGAGGTCGGCGTCGAGTCGACCATCGTCGATGCCACGGGCGACGTCCCGAGCGTCCTCCGGCCTGGCGGCGTGACGCGCGAGGACCTCGAAGCGGTGCTGGGGTGCTCGCTCGCGGTCCATTCGACGAGCCGCGTCCGGGTGCCGGGGCAGCACCCGTCGCACTACGCGCCGCGGGCGCGGGTCGTCCTCGTCGAGCCCGAGAAGATCGTCGCCGAAGCGGAGCTCGCGCAGGAACTGGGGCACAGGGTGGGCGTACTTCTTCCTCCCGCGTTCGCCGGCGCCCCGGTGACGGCGCACGCCGTGGTGGCGGTCCCCGGTTCGACGTCCGACTACGCGCGAGGGCTGTACGGGTTCCTGCGCGAGCTCGATCAGCAGGGGTGTGATCTCATCGTCGCGTCCTTGCCGGTGGAGGAGGGGCTGGGCTTGGCGATCGCCAACCGGCTTCGCCGCGCTGCCGGGCCCCGGCCCCTCGAGTGACCTGCACCGGTCTCGTTCAGCGCTCCTGCCGGGGTGCTCAGTTCGTGGGGACGGGGACGTCGAGGCCGCGGGCCGCGACGAGTCGGGTGTTGCCGTCGGCCAGGCGGTAGCACAGGCCTACCACCGCGGCCTGACCGGAGTCCACCCGCTCGGCGAGCAGCCGGGAGCGGTCGAGCAGCAGGTCCACAGTGCGGCTGACGTGCTCGGCGAGGATCTCGTCGGCCTGCAGGCGTCCGGCGGCCCGCGCCGCGATGACGCTGGGGGTGACGCGCTCGACCACGTCGCGGATGTACCCGTCCGGGACCGCGCCCTCGTCGAGCGCGGCGCACGCGGCAGCGACCGCGCCGCACGCGTCGTGCCCGAGGACCACCACCAGCGGGCTGCCCAGCACGCCGACCCCGTACTCGACGCTGCCCAGCACCTCCGCGCCGACCACGTGGCCCGCGGTGCGCACCACGAACAGGTCGCCCAGGCCGCGGTCGAAGACGATCTCGGCGGCCAGCCGGGAGTCGGAACACCCGAACAGCACGGCGAACGGGCGCTGAGCGGGTGCGACCTCGGCGCGACGGGCCGCGTCCTGATTCGGGTGCTCCGGCGTGCCGGCGACGAAGCGCTGGTTACCGGACAGCAGCAGTTCGAAGGCTTCCTGCGGAGTCGAGTACTTGATCTCGGCCATGACCTGAAGCCTAGGTCAAGCCCGTGCGTTGGGCGCTGCCCTGCCGGGTGACGACGCGGGGGGACGTGGACGGCGAAGTGCTGCCCAGCTCCGTCCGCGCGCACCGCCGCCCTCCGGGTCGGCGTTGCACGTCTACGGGCTGTCCTGGAACGACAACGGGGTGGTCGTGGGCGTGACGGTGACCTCCCCCCGCCTCAGCCGCAGGGCCAACGGTGCGTTCACGGGTAGTTCGCGGCGCAGCGGGTCGGAGAGGTAGTCCATCGTGGCGATGCGGTGGGCGTAGTCGAGGAACCGGTGGCAACCCACGGCGCGCACGTCACCGGGACGCGGTGCGGCCAGCACGTCGGCCAGGGTGAAACCACCGGCGCCGGCGCTTTGGATGACCTCGGCGCTGGACAGGTGCCGCATGACGACCCGCTCCGGGAACGACCGCGACGCGAAGTGCCGGTACAGCACGTACTCCGAAGCCCCGGTCCACCGGGACCGGTCACGGGCGACCAGGAACGCGCGCCAGAACGGCACACCGTGCGCCCGTTCGACCAGCCGCACCAACTCGGCCGCCACCCGGCGCTCCAGCACCATGTGGTGGTGCATCCCGCTGAAGCGGTCGACCGCGCACCACCCGGGCACCATCCGCGAGGCCGCGCTCAGGGTCGAGTGCCGGACCGCGCCGGACGCGCCTTGACCCGAGCCCCAGCGCAGCGGGTAACCCCACGGCATCAGCGCCCGGCCGAACGGGTCGACGAACGTCACGTCCGCGACGAACGCCAGGTCCGCGTCGGTGACCAGCACGTGGTCGGCGGTGACGCCGGGCAGCGCGAAGCAGCCGAGCTTGAGCAGCTGCTGGAAGTACCACGTCGCGTTGCCGTGCGGCGAGCCCGTGGCGCGCAACACCGCCTCGACCTCCGCCAGGCTCGGCTCGACCAGCGATTCGTCGAGCCACCGCACGCGCTGGTCGACGAACTGCGGTGGCGACGCCGACACGACGTGCACCGCGCGGATCGGGTTGCGGCAGTGCCGCAGCAACGACCGCAACGCCAACGCCGCGTCGGAAGCGTCCTTGGGTGCGACGGGCATCACGACGTCCAACTCCGGCAGCGCTGCGTTCACCGCTGAGCTCATCCCGCCATCATCGCGGTGCCGGCCGCTCCCCGCCGTCGGCGGCACGCGCGCCCGTGCGAACGCGCGGTCCCGACCCCAGCCCACCCCGTGGCATTCACGTCGCCGCAAGGCGATGTCGCGACGTATTCCTGACCGCGTTGCGGTGCACCGCGACTCGACAGCACGGCCGCCGCATCCGGTCGACGGACGACCCGACGAACCCGCGACCCCGTCGTGCCGGCAACGTCCGACGCCACGGTTAGCGGGACCCATACCAGGCGACGGTCTTCAGTTCACCTCGGTAGAGGTGAGACGCTGTCGGTGCCGAACACCGCCCGAGTGAGGGGACTTCGTCCGTTGGCCGAGAAGAGCATCACCGTCGACGGGCAGGAACTGGCCTACCTCGAGTCGCCCGGTTCCGGGCGGCCCATCGTCCTCGTGCACGGCAACTCGTCCGCCGCTCGCACCTGGCGCGCGCTGGTGGACGGCCCCTTCGGCGAGCGGTTCCGATGCCTGGCGCCGGACCTGCCCGGACACGGCGGCTCGCCGCCCCCTGCGGCAGAGGAGGCTTACTCGCTGCCGGGCTACGCCGACAACCTGGTCGGCTTCATGGCGGCCACCGACACAGAGGACGCTGTCGTCGTCGGCTGGAGCCTCGGCGGGCACATCGCGATCGAGGCAGCCCCGCGCCTGCCGCACGCGGCCGGGTTCCTGATCTTCGGCACACCGCCCGTCAGCTCACCTGCCCAACTCGCGGAGGCCTTCCTCCTCAACCCGGCCGTGAACATCGGCTTCAGCGCCGAGGTGGACGACGAGGCCGCGCGCGCCTACGCGGCCAGCTTCCTCGCCCCAGGCTCTGCGTACCCGGTCGCCGAACTCGTCGCCGACATCCTGGCCACCGACGGCTCCGCCCGTGCCGGTCTGCTGGCGAGCCTGGGCGCGGGCCGGTTCGCGGACGAGGTGGCGATCGTCGCCGGGCTCACGCAACCCCTGGCCGTCCTGCACGGCGAGGACGAGCAGCTCGTCAACCTCGACTACCTCAATTCGGTCCCGATGCCGACGCTCTGGCGCGGGCAGGTGCGCATCCTGCCGGCCATCGGGCACGCGCCGCACTTGGAGGCGTCGGAACAGTTCGCCGCCGTGTTGACCGAATTCCTCACCGACCTGGGCTGAATCGGGGCGACGGGGCCGGTCTACGCGATATCCACCTCCGCCGGGATCGTGGTGAGCGTCTGGTCGCCCATGACCAGCCTCCTGGTGTGAAGGTGCGAATCGTGACCGACTGGCCACGCCCACGCCATCTCTGGGATTGGTCCCATAAAGAGCGCGGGTCCGGTCGCTGCTCTGGATGCCGCAGCACCGCGTCTATAACTCGAAGTGGGTGCAGATCACGAATCAGTAAACACCGAAAAGTGCGGACGTGGATCCGCAGGAACGCCATAGCGTTCTGCTGCCTCGATGATGCGAGGTCGTCGCCTCTTCGCATGCCCGTACAGTGGTGGGAGCTCCATGACAGGACAGTTGCACAACATGGCTAGCGGCGAGGTACTCGGTGCCCTCGTCCAAGCGGGCTACATCAGCGGGAACCTGAATATCCACCTACCGCCTTCGCCGCCCTCGTCAACTCAGCCGTTGACCGGGTCGGCAAACAGCCCTTGGTACTTCATCATCGGCTGGAACATGGGCAATCGGTTGTCGTTGCTGCCATTGTCCAAGGAAGGTCGAACGGCTCGGGACGAGCTGGTCGAAGCGCTGGCCGGCATCGGGCTGACGTGGGAGGAATTCGTCCCCGTTCTGGCCACCGGCCACCAGCTGGTGGACCCGCCTCCTCCGGATCCACACGGCAAGGACCTGGCGATCAGGGCGTACACCGGGGCACTTGACGACCTCCAGCGGCGGGTTGAGCAGCAGGCAAACCGGGACGAGCTGGCGTGGTTCCTACTGGGGCGGCTTGTGGTGGAGATCCGCACCTACCGCGTCCTGGACCACCAGTTCGCTGCCAACCCGGACGGCTCCGAGCCTCGGGACCTGTCCGCTTCGGTGTACGCGGCGCAGATCACGCTTAGAGGCGTGGCGGAGACGGTGAAACTCCCGTCCGCCGTGGAGACGTTGCTAGGTCGGTTCCTCGACACGTTGGCAGGGGACGCGACCCTGCTGGAGTTGTTCGACCGCTCCGAGGAGCTCAAGCACGCCTGCCAGGCGATGCTGCGGTTGTCCCGCCCGAGCGACTGACCAGCCTTTCCTCAGCGGCTGTGACGAGGGCTCGAACACTGCTAACAGGTCCAGCGTCCGCCTTGGCGGCGTACGGCCGTCGTGCGGGAGGGTCTGGTGTCGCCATGCGGGTCGGAGGGCTCCGGTGGGGGCGCGTCGGGGCGACCGCTGGACGCGAGGTTCGGCACGATGTGTTCGGTTCACGAGGGGAGTGAACCCGGACGTCGCATTGCGGGCGGGGGGTCGGGGCCGTTGAATCAGGTCCGCGACCGCCGCCGAGGAGTGGAGCCTGCGATGACCGAGCTGGTGCTGGACCCGAAGACGACCGCGTTGGTGCTGATCGAGTACCAGAACGACTTCACCAGCGAGGGTGGTGTGCTCAACGGTGCGGTCAGTGAGGTGATGGGCAGGACCGAGATGCTGCCCAAGACCGTGGCCCTGGTGGAGGCGGCACGGGCGGCCGGGGTGACGGTGATGCACGCGCCCATCACGTTTGCCGAGGGCTACCACGAGATCTCCTCCCACCCGTACGGCATCCTCAAGGGCGTGGTGGACGGCAAGGCGTTCGTCAAGGGCAGCTGGGGCGCGGCGATCGTGGACGACCTCGCGCCCCGCGACGGTGACATCGTGATCGAGGGCAAGCGCGGGCTCGACACGTTCGCCAGCACGAACCTCGACTTCATCCTGCGCAGCAAGGGCATCACGACCATCGTGCTCGGCGGGTTCCTGACGAACTGCTGCGTCGAGTCGACCATGCGCACCGGCTACGAGAACGGGTACAAGGTCATCACGTTGACCGACTGCGTGGCCGCCACGTCCCAGGAGGAGCACGACAACGCGTTGCGCTTCGACTTCCCGATGTTCTCCCTGCCGGTCACGGCCGACGACGTGATCGCCGCACTGTCCTGACGCCGCCCCGGTCGGGATGATGGACGGGCCGGGTGTGCCGATCGCGGGGGAGTGGCGGCGATGAGGGCGTGTGTCGTCGGAGCGGGGCCCGCGGGCATCGTCACGGCCAAGGTGTTGCTGGAGCACGGCTTCGACGTCACCGTCTTCGACAAGTACGAGCGGGTCGGGGGGATCTGGTCGCCGGGCGGCAGCTACGACGGCCTGTCCAACCAGTCGGCGCTCCGCCTCTTCGAGTTCGCGGACCTGCCCAACCGGCTGAGCTTCGCCAGTTCCGTGGACAGCCAGCGCTACCTGGAGGACTACGCGAGGACGTTCGGCGTGCTCGACCACCTCCGACCGGGCACCGAGGTGACCTCGATCCGGCCGGTCGACGGGCCGGGGCCGGTCGGGGCCTCCGGTTGGCTGGTCGAGCACCGCCCGGTCGGGGACGAGGGCGCGCCGGTCGGTCGCGAGACGTTCGACCACGTCGTCGTCGCCAGCGGAGCGCACCACCACGTCCACGTGCCCGACCTGCCCGGGCGCCAGTCGTTCCCCGGGACCGTGCTGCACGCCAACGACGTGCGGTCCGGGACGTTCACCGGCAGGCGCGTGGTCGTCGTGGGCGGCGGCAAGTCCGCGTTGGACCTGGCCACCCGCGCGGCACGCGAGGCGACCTCGGCCACGCTCGTGCAGCGCAAGGTCAACTGGATGATCCCCGAACGGCTCCTGCTCGGCACGGTCGGCTACCGGTGGATCCTGTTCACCCGGCTCGGCGAGGCGCTCCTGCCCCGCTACCACGACCCGGCCTGCGTCCGCCCGATCGACCGCCTCGACGACCGGGTCAAGCGGGTCCTGTGGCGGCTCATCACCCGCGACATGCTGATCTCCGCCGGGTTCGCCCGCCTGCCGGAGCGGCTGCGACCGACCCGACCGCTGCCCTACCACCTGGCCCACGCGGGCGTCATGCCGCGCGGTTACGTGCGGGCCGTCCGCCGAGGTCGCCTCACGGCCGAGGTCGGCGCGGTCGAGGCGTACACCGACCAGGGCCTGCGCCTGGCGACCGGCCGCGAGGTCGCGGCGGACGTCGTCGTGTTCGCCACCGGCCACCGCCGGGTCTTCCCGTTCCTCGACCTGCGGGTGCACGACGACGCCGGGCGGCTGCGGCTGTACCGGGGCATCGTGCCGCCGGGCGTCGACCGGCTGGGGTTCGTCGGGTTCCGGCAGGTCTTCAACAACATCATGGGCGTGGAGCTCACCGCGCACTGGTTGGCCCGCCACTTCCTGGGCACGCTGCACGTCACCCCGGACGAGCGGGGCATGAACGAGGCCGTCGACGCCCGCCTGGCCTGGCAGGAACGGGTGCTCCCGGGCACCGGCGGCTACGACTTCGGCCCCTACGACATCCACACCGCCGACGAGCTCATGCACGACATGGGGCTGCCGTCCCGCCGCACCGGCAACGTCCTGGCCGAGTACCTGCTCCCCGGCGGGGTCGCCCACCGCTACCGGGGCCTGGCGGCGAGCCGCGCCGGCGCGGACCCGCGGCTGAGTGGATCTCATCCTTCCGATATCTCGACCAGGTTCGGCGAGGCCGCCTACGGTTCGTCGCATGGCTTACGGCAAGGCACTGCGCGAGGCCGTCGCGGCTCCCGGGACGACGCCGCTGATCGGCGTGTTCGACATGCTGTCGGCCACGATCGCGGCCCGGCACTACGACGGGCTGTTCGTCTCCGGCTTCGGCTTCTCCGCCTCGCACTACGGCCTGCCCGACGTCGGCTTCATCGCCTGGCCGGACGTGGTCGGGTTCGTGCAGCGGCTGCGCCTGGCGCTGCCGGACAAGCACCTGCTGGTCGACATCGACGACGGGTACACCGATCCCGAGGTCGCCTGCCAGGTGGTCCGCGCCCTGGAGCAGGTCGGCGCGTCCGGCGTGATCCTGGAGGACCAGCAGCGGCCACGCCGGTGCGGGCACGTCGAGGGCAAGCGGGTGCTGCCGCTGGAGCAGTACCTGGAGAAGCTGGACCTCGTGCTGCGGACCAGGACCGACCTGGTCGTGGTGGCGCGGACCGACGCCACCGACGAGGACGAGATGCTGCGCCGGGCCGCCGCGTTCGCCGGGACGGACGCCGAGGTGGTCCTGGTCGAGGGCATGCCGTCGGTCGACGTGATCCGCCGCGTCCGGCGGGCGGTGGGCGGCAAGGCGCTGCTGTTCAACCAGATCGCGGGCGGCCGGTCGCCGAAGCTGTCGCTCGGCGAGCTGTCCGACCTGGGCGTCGACGTGGCGATCTGCAGCACGCCGTGCCTGTTCGCCGCGCACGCGGCCATCGAGGACGCGATGGTGGGGCTCAAGGAGCGCGACGGCGTGCTGCCGGACGACTCGATCGACGTCGCCGAGTCGCAGGCCCTGCTGGAGCACAACGTCAGCCGCCATCACGACGTGCCCGCGCCGCGCGCGTCCCGACCGGCCATGTCCCGCTGAGCCGACGTCAGCCCGGGTCGCCGCGCCGCTTGCGGTGCACCACCCAGCCGAAGTCGACGATCAGCCCCACCACGATCACCGCGAGCAGCACCGCCAGCCACGTCAGGCCGGCGCGCACGCACAGCACGGCCGCCACGCCGTTGAACACGACGCCGAACCCGGCCAGCCACAACCGCAGGGTCAACGCGCTGCGCGGCGGCGCCGGTGGCGGCAGGTCGTCGTCCGGGTGACCGGGTCCGGTCACGTCCGCCACTCCTCCTGCCACCCGTGGTGCGTGTCGTAGGCGCCCGCGAGCAGCAGGAGCACCGACCGGTCGGACCCGCCCTCGACCTCCTCGCGCAACCAGCGCGCCTTCTCCTCGAACGGCACCGGCACGCGCTCGTCGGCGGTGCGCGCCTCGCCGGGCACGATGAGCAGCTCGCGGCCGTCGTCGGACCGCAGGATCGCCAGCCGCCCCCGGCGCTCGGCGTCGTCGAGCAGCGGCAGCTCCTCGCGCGCCAGCCGCTCGGCGTCCTCGTCCAGCCGGTCCAGCACGAACCGGCGCAGGTCCACGTCCGACAGTCGGTTCGGCTCCACGTCCATGCCCAGGGGGTATCCACTCCGGACCGGGCCACACGTGGTGGCGTGCGGGTGATCGTGCCGGGAGGTAGGAATGAGTGATGACCAGGGCGTACGAGCCGGACCCGCGGCGGTGGAAGGCGCTCACGGTCACGCTCGTCGCCGGGTTCATGAGCCTGCTCGACGTGAGCATCGTGTCCGTCGCCCTGCCGTCCATCCAGCACGGCCTCGGCACCACGCCGGCGGGCGTGCAGTGGGTCGTCTCGGGCTACGCGCTGGCGTTCGGCCTGACCCTCGTGCCCGCCGGACGCCTGGGTGACGCGATCGGGCGGCGGGCCATGTTCCTGGCCGCGTTGGGCGGCTTCGTGCTGTTCAGCGCGTTGGCCGGGCTCGCGCCGACCACGGAGGTGCTGGTCGTGGCACGGCTCGCCCAGGGCATCTCGGCGGGCGCGCTGGCGCCGCAGAACTCGGCGTTGATCCAGCAGCTGTTCCGGGGCGCGGAACGCGGCCGGGCGTTCGGGTTCTTCGGCTCCACGGTCGGCGTCTCCACGGCCGTCGGGCCGGTGGTCGGCGGCGTCATCCTGGCCGTGGCCGGCGAGGACGAGGGCTGGCGGTGGATCTTCTACGTCAACGTGCCGATCGGCCTGGTCGCGCTGGTGCTCGCGGCACGGCTGCTGCCGCCCGCCCGCGGTGGGCCGCGCGGCCACCTCGACCTGGTCGGCGCGGCCCTGCTCGGCACGGGGGTGCTGGCCGTGATGCTGCCGCTGGTGCTGGCCGAGGCGGGCGGGCTGGCGCGGCTGTGGTGGCTGTTCGGGCTCGGGGCGGCGTTGCTGGTGCTGTTCGTGCGGTGGGAACGGCAGGTCGCCGCGCGTGGCGGCGGTCCGATGCTCGACATCGCCCTGTTCACCGGCACGCCCGGTTACGGCTCGGGCGCGTTGCTCGGGATGGTCTACTTCATCGGGTTCGCCGGCATCTGGCTCGTGTTCGCGCTGTACTTCCAGACCGGGCTCGGCTACACGCCGTTGCAGTCGGGGCTGGCCGTGACGCCGTTCGCGGTCGGGTCGGCGGCATCCGCGGTGGTCGGCGGGCGGTTGGTGGAGAAGTGGGGGCGCAAGCTGACCGTCACCGGGTTGACCCTGGTGGTGGCCGGTCTCGCGGTGACGGCCGTGGTGCTGCGGTTCGCGCCGCCGCACGTGGCCGGGTGGGCGGTCACGCCGGCGTTGCTGGTGGCGGGCATCGGCGGCGGGTGGGTGATCTCGCCGAACACCACGCTGACGTTGCGGCACGTGCCGGTGTCGATGGCGGGTGCGGCCGGTGGGGCGTTGCAGACGGGGCAGCGCATCGGCGCCGCGATCGGCACCGCGGCGTTGACCGGCGTGTTCTACCTGGTGCTGACCTCGTCCGGGCGGGACTTCCCGGTCGCGGTGTCGGTCGCGGTCGGCGGTGCGACGGTGGCGGTGTCGCTGGCCCTGGTGGTGGCGATCGTCGAGCTGCGCGCCCGACCGCGTTGTCCGTCCGCTGTGGAGGGTGCGGAGCAGGCGATCCCGGACGCGCCGTGACCCGTGCCGCCGCGGTAGTCGGGGCACGATGGCGGGATGGACCTGCTACCGCTGACCGAGCAGCTGCTCGGCATCCGCTCGACCGCCGACCGCCCCGACGACCTGCGCCGGGCGTTGGACTTCGTGCTGGACGCGGTCGGGCCCGGTTTCACCGTCGAGCGGTTCGAGGCGGGTGGCAAGCCCAGTGCGCTCGTCTACTCGGGTGAACGCCGGCCACACTTCCGGGTGATCTTCAACGCCCACCTGGACGTGGTGCCGGGCGCGGACGAGCAGTTCCGGCCGCGTCGGGACGGCGACCGGCTCATCGGCCGGGGCGCGCAGGACATGAAGCTGTCCGCGCTGGTGCTGGCGTCGGTGTTCCGGGACGTGGCCCGGCGGCTGCCTTACCCGATCGGGCTCCAGCTCGTGACCGACGAGGAGGTCGGCGGGCGCAACGGCACGCTGCACCAGCTGGAGCAGGGCGTCACGGGGTCGTTCGTGGTGATCGGGGAGCACAGCGCGCTGCGCGTCGTGGCCGAGTCGAAAGGGCTCGTCACCGCACGGCTGCACGCGGTGGGACGTGCGGCGCACAGCGCTTACCAGTGGCTCGGTGACAACGCGTTGCTGAAGGTGATGCGCGCGGTGGACGGCGTGCTCGCCGCGTACCCGGTCGCGGGGGAGGAGGAGTGGCGGACGACGGTGAACGTCGCCCGGATCTCGTCCGGGAACCAGGCGCTCAACCAGGTGCCCGCGGACGCGACCGCGTGGCTGGACGTCCGCTTCCCGCCCGAGGACGTCGACTTCACCGGCCGCTCGCGGGAGGAGGTCGCCGCGCACCTCACCTCGTTGTGCCCGCCCGACGTCACGGCCGCGGTCGACCACGTCGAGCCGCCGCACCGGGCCGACCCGGACGGGCCGGACCTGCTGGCGCTGCAACGCGCCGCCCGTGCCCAGGGGTACTCGGGCGACCTGCTGCGCAAGCACGGCGCGGCCGACTCCCGGTTCTACTTCCAGCGCGGCATCGAGGCGGTGATCTTCGGGGTCGGCGGCGACGGGCAGCACGGGCCGGACGAGCACGCCGACCTGACCACGGTCGAGCCGTACCGGCGGGCGTTGATCGCGTTCCTGGAGGGCATTGCCTAACGTGTAACCCAGTGGTTACGCTTTAACGGTGGACGACGTGGCGGGTGCGATCGCCGACCCCGTGCGGCGGGAGATCCTGGAGATGCTGCGCGTCGACGCACGGCTGTCGGCCGGGCAGATCGCCGAGCGGTTCGCGATCAGCCGCCCGGCGGTGAGCAGGCACCTGCGGGTGCTGCGGGAGAGCGGGCTGGTGCGCGACGAGCTGGTGGGCCGACAGCGGTTCTACGTGCTGGACGCCTCCCGGCTGACGCCGCTCGCGCGCTGGCTGGCCGACTTCGGCGTGCCCGACCGGACCTCTGGTTGGGCGCACCGCCTCGACGCGCTGGAGACCGAGGTCTACCGCACCCGGCGGGAACGCCGCACCGGCCGACCCGGCGTGGACGGGCCGCTCGCCGACCGGTCGTCCCCCGATGGATCCCCTGCCGACGAATCGAAGGAGAACACCGCATGACCCCCACCCCCACCGGTCGGCTGTTCCGCACCGACGCGGGCAGCGACCTGGTGCTCACCCGCACGTTCCGCGCGCTCGCCGACGACGTGTGGGCGAGCTTGACCGAGCCCGAGCGCACGGCCCGGTGGTTCGGCCCGTGGGAGGGCGAGGCCGCTCCGGGGCGCGCGGTGAAGGTGCAGATGGTGTTCGAGGAGCAGGAGCCGTGGATGGAGGTCCGCATCGACGCGTGCGACCCGCCCCGGCGGTTGGCGATGTCGATGGTGGACGAGGCCGGCACGTGGCGGATGGAGCTGCTGCTGTCCGAAGTGGACGGTGTGACCGAGCTGAGCCTCGTGCACCACCTGTCGACCGAGGAGGGCATCGGCGAGGTCGGCCCGGGGTGGGAGTACTACCTGGACATGCTGGTGGCCTCCCGCGCCGGCGCGCCGCTGCCCGCCTTCGACGACTACTACCCGTCCCAGAAGGAGTACTTCGAGGGCCTGACCACCGACTGACGTGGCTGCGGGCGGCCCGCGGTTCGGCCTCGTCGGTGACGGACCGGGTCAGTCGGGGATGCGGGCGGCGACCTCGGCCTGGAAGTCGGGGCACGTGGTGATGTCCTCGGCGTCGCACCCCATCGCGTGTTCCAGCACCGACAGCGACGCCTGGAGCGAGGCGATCCGCTCGGCCAGCCGGTCGTGGTGCTCGCGGTAGAGCGCGCGGCGGGCCGAGCGGTCGGCGGTGGCGGCGAACAGCAGCCTGATCTGGTCCAGGCCGAGGCCGGCGTCCTTGGCGAGCAGGATCATCGCGATCCGCGCCTCGTCCGCCGGCCCGTACCGCCGCCGACCGCTCGCCTGGCGGCGCGGCGCGAGCAGGCCCACGTCCTCCCAGTGCCGCAGCACGTGCGTCGCCAGCCCGAACCGGTCGGCCAGCGTGCCGATCGACAGCTCCTCGCTTGACTTCATGTCGACATGAAGTTGCACAGTCGGTGGTGTTGTCAACCACCGCCGACTGTCGCGTTTCGGGAGCCCACGTGTCCGACCACCCGCAGACCAGCTACTTCGACCGGAAGCGCAGTGCGTCCTACGAGCGGCGGGCGACCCGCCTGCTGGGCGGCCTGTACCGGCTGGTCGCCTCCGACGTGGCCGCGCTCGCCCCGCCCGCCGCGGTGGTGCTCGACGTCGGCACCGGTCCCGGACGTCTCCTGCACGCCGTGGCGGCCAGGCGGGCGGACCTGGTGCTGGGCGGTGTCGACCTGTCCGCTGACATGGTGGACATCGCCCGTGCGCGCGCAACGTCGTCGCGCATCACGTTCCAGGTCGCCGATGTGGCGTCGCTGCCGCACCCGGACGACAGCGTGGACGTGGTCGTGTCGACGTTGAGCCTGCACGAGTGGCCGGACCAGCGTCGGGCGGTGGCCGAGTTGGGGCGCGTGCTGCGGCCCGGCGGCGTGCTGCTGCTGTACGACTTCCGCTTCGCCCGGTTCGACCGCGGGTCGTTCGCCGGGTTCGCCGACGTCCGTCGGGTTCCGGTGCGCCCGAAGTGGTGGCCTGCCCCGCTGTTCGCCAAGATCACCGCCGCCGTGCGCTGACCCGTCGGTGGTCACCCGTTCGAGGGGTTCCCGAGGTGGTCCGAAACCGGGCCCTCCCGGTGGGCCGCCTGCACTTCTCCGGGGCGCGGCGGTGGCCGTGGGTGTGCCGTTGAGCTGCGGATTCGGGTGGATGCGAGTACGGTCGGACGACGCAGCGGATCGAGTCAGCTGCCACTGCCTTCTTCGACCTCCGAGGAGGCTGCGGGCCGTGATAACCGAACCTTCCAGCCACTCGTTCAGGGTGGACCGCCAAGTCCACGGCTATGCCGTCGTGGTCCGCGTCGCCGGCGAGGTCGACGCGATGACCGTCTGCGGGCTGAAACACGAGATCGCGATCAGCCTGGCCCTGGCGACCCCGCCCGCACCGGTCGTCGTGGATCTCACCGAAGTGGACTTCTTCGCCGCCGCGGGCTTGAACGAGCTCCACCGCGGCCACCTGGCGGCCAAGGCGGCGGGCGTGCCGCTGCGCGTGGTCGCCAGCCACCGCCACGTCCTGCGACCGTTCGAGATCAGCGGCCTGGACCAGGAGATCACGCCGTGCTCCACGCTGGCCGAGGCCTTGGTGGTCCGCACCCCGAGGGGTGTCCGGCGTTTCGCCCTGCCCGTCACCTGACCCGGCGGGGTCGGTGGTCGGGCGATGGGGTCCGGTAGTCAGCCCAGGGTGCTCACGTAGGCCAGGGCGCCGAGGGTCGGAACGGCGGCGAGGGTCAGCAGGAGCGACTTGCGGGTTGGGCTGGGGCCGTCGAGCGCCTGGCGGATGCCCAGTGGCAGCAACGCGGCGCACAGGCCCACGACCGCGATCACCGACGTGATCTCGGTGCCCTTCAGCACGCCCAACGGCAGCAGGCACGTCGCGGCCAGGGCGGTGGCGCGGACCGGGCCGAGGACGCCGCTGCGGTAGGCGGCGAAGGCCAGCACCGGCCAGCCGAGCAGGATGGTGAACGACAGGAAGCTGAACAGGTGCAGGTCCTGGTAGGACTGGCCGACGAGGTCGGTCGCGACGGCCGCGCCCTGCCGTCGGACCAGACCGTGCGCGGCTTGGTCGATGCCCGCGTGGAACGTGCGTTCGAACAGGCCCACGAGGACCAGCCCGGCACCCCACGCCGCCAACACGGGACGCGTTCGCCCGATCCGGTGCGCCAGGGCGATCACCGCGGGTGCGAGCAGCACGGTCCCGGCGAGCACCAAGGTGTGCGCCGCGGTCATCCGGCCCGGCTGCTCGGCCACGGCGGCCAACTGCTGGGGGAAGAAGTAGTGGAACGGCCACCGCAGCAGCGTGCCCACGAGCAGCAGCACCGGACCGAGGGTCGTCGCGACGGCTCCCGGCCACCGGCCGGGGAAGGGGGAGGTCATGGGGTAGACGATCTCAACGAAGGGCTCGGAGCGGATCGGCCCGGGGTCCGGGGTGCCAGGTCAGACCACGGTCGGATGCCGCCGCACGAACGGGTGGTCGGACACCGCCACGTCGTCGATCGGCCCCGCCGCGCGCAGCACCACGTCGAGCGCCCGCGCCGGATCGGACATGTAGATCTGGCTGAACCACGCCATGTTCGCCTCCACCACGACCACCGCCGCACGGGGGTCGTCCGGCGGACCGGTCAGCCCGACGTCCACCACGACCGCGCCGGGCAACCCGGGCAACGCCGCCGCGAACACGCGCACCCGGGCCGCCGCCGAGCAGGAGTCGAGCGGCGCCGGGTCCAAGCGGCCCCAAGTCGCGTACCGAGAACCCGTGCGCACCTTCCCGTCCAGCAGAAACAGCCGGAACTCGGCGGCGAACCCGACCACCTCGCTCACCAGCACGGCCGTGTCGTCCGGCAGGTCCGCGGGCAACTCGCCACCGTGCTCGTACACGCGTGCCGGGAAGCTCTTGCTCGACGGCGGCTTCACGAACGCCCGACCGGACCGGGCGCGGGCCTCGGCCAGGGTCGTCGCACGGATCCGCCGGCCGACCAGCTCCCGCGGCAGCCCGGGGAGCCAGTCGTCGGCCGGTTCGAGCAGACCGAGGCCCAGCCGCGCGGCGACGCGGTCGGCGAACAACGGCCCGCCGTAGTAGTGCACCGGTCCCGCCGGAACGACCGACACCGAGGACACGACGGCCAGCCCACGATCGGCCGCCGCGCGGGCGAGCGGACCGATGGTGGGCACCACCAGGGGAGGCGCGAACAGGGAACCGGTCATGGTGCGCCCATGGTGCGGCCCGCCGGGCCGATCCGTCGACCGATTACCCGTCGTGGGCGGGGGCGCGCGAAGTCCGTCCTTCGTGCTGCGAAAGCTCTCACCACCTCCTGCTTCCGTACGCTTCGCGGATGATCGACTACCAGTGGCGCGGCCGGTTCGAGAACCCCGAGGTCAACGCACTGCACGCGGAAGGGTTCGACCACCGCACCCTGGACGACGACTGGTGGGGCCAGGTCACCCGGCACAGCCTGGGCTGGGTCACCGCACGCCGCGACGACGCCCTCGTCGGTTTCGTCAACGTCGCCTGGGACGGCGCGATCCACGCCTTCGTCCTCGACACCCTCGTCACCGCGACCGCGCGCCGTCAGGGCGTCGGACGACAACTCGTCGCGACGGCCGTGGACGGCGCGCGAGCCGCCGGCTGCGAGTGGCTCCACGTCGACTTCGACGACCACCTCGAGCCGTTCTACTTCGACAGCTGCGGGTTCCGGCCCACCAAAGCGGGCCTCATCTCCCTCTGAACGACCGGCGGACGCCGCGTGTAGTTCGCTCCACCCTGGGTAGTCGGCGTGAGACTGCCGACGAGGAGGAGCACGTGGACGCGTTCAAACCGGCCAAGGTCGTGAAGGAAGCGCTGGACAAGGCCGTGGAGAAGGTCGCCGACCTGGTCACGCCGCCCGTCCCCGGCACACCGGGCAGCGCGCCGCCGCCGCTGGACCCGCCGGACGAGCCGCAGGGGCCGCTGCCGCGCAAACCGGACCAGGCCTCACCCCAGACGCGGACCGCGACCGGCGCGGAGACCGGCGCCGCGGCGGACACCAGGGAGCAGCAGGGCGAGTACCTGACCACGTCGACGGGCGCTCGCCTGTACGACACCGACCACTCGCTCAAGGCGGGCGCGCGCGGACCGACACTGCTGCAGGACCACCACCTGCGCGAGAAGATCACCCACTTCGACCACGAACGCATCCCGGAACGGGTGGTCCACGCGCGAGGCGCGGGCGTCCACGGCGTGTTCGTGGGCTACGGAAATGCCACGAACGTGTGCAAGGCCGGTTTCCTGGCCGAAGGCGTGACCACCCCGGTGTTCACCCGGTTCTCCACGGTCGTGGGTTCACGCGGTTCCGCCGACACCGTGCGTGACACCCGGGGCTTCGCCACGAAGTTCTACACCGCCGAGGGAACCTTCGACCTGGTCGGCAACAACATCCCGGTGTTCTTCATCCAGGACGGCATCAAGTTCCCGGACATCATCCACGCCGCCAAGCCACACCCGGACCGGGAGATCCCGCAGGCGCAGAGCGCGCACGACACGTTCTGGGACTTCGTCTCCACCCACACCGAGGCCACCCACCACGTGATGTGGCAGATGTCCGACCGGGCCGTGCCGCGGTCCTACCGGATGATGGAGGGCTTCGGCGTCCACACGTTCCGGCTGGTCAACGCCGAGGGCACGACGTCGCTGGCCAAGTTCCACTGGAAGCCGAAGCTCGGCGTGCACTCCCTGCTGTGGGAGGAGGCGCAGTTGATCGCGGGCGTCGACCCCGACTTCCACCGGCGGGACCTGTTCGACGCGATCGAGTCCGGCGCGTTCCCGCAGTGGGAGCTGGGCATCCAGGTCTTCCCGGACACCCCCGAGCAGACCTTCGAGGGCATCGACCTGCTCGACTCGACCAAGATCGTGCCGGAGGAGCTGGCGCCGGTCCAGGCGATCGGCATGCTCACGCTCAACCGCAACACCACCAACTTCTTCGCCGAGACCGAGCAGGTCGCCTTCCACCTCGGCCACCTGCCGCCGGGCATCGACGTGACCGACGACCCGCTGCTGCACGCCCGCCTGTTCTCCTACATCGACACGCAGCTCAGCAGGCTCGGCGGGCCGAACTTCAACCAGATCCCGATCAACCGCCCGCACGCCCCGGTCAACGACATGCTGCGCGACGGCTTCCACCAGCACGCCGTGCACAGCGGCGTGGCGCCGTACAAGCCGAACACCCTCGACGGCGGCTGCCCGTTCATGGCGGGTCTGGAGACCGGCGCGTACGTCGAGTTCCCGGCCCCGGTGGCCGAGGGGGTCAAGGAGCGCCGCGCGCCCGCGTCGTTCGCCGACCACTTCACCCAGCCCCGGCTGTTCTACCGGAGCCTGAGCCCGGTGGAGAAGGAGCACCTGGTGCGGGCGTTCACGTTCGAGCTGGGCAAGTGCTACGAGCAGGCGATCAAGGAACGCGAGCTGCGCGTGCTCGCCAACGTGGACGCCGAGCTGTGCGCCCTGGTGGCCGCCGGTCTCGGGCTGCCCGCGCCGGCGGCGACCGAGCCCGCGGCCGAGGTCGCGCCCAGCCCGGCGGTGTCCCAGATCGGGCAGGTGTGGCCGACGGAGGGCCGGATGATCGGCATCGTGGTGGACGCCGACGACCCGGCGAGCCTCGACGGCCTGAACGCCCTGCGCCAGTCGATCAGCGCGGGCGGCATGGTGCCGTTGGTCATCGCCGCTCGCGGCGGGCAGCTGGCGGACGGGCTGGTGGCGCAGCGGACGTTCCTGACCGCCCGCTCGGTCGAGTTCGACGCGTTGCTGCTGGCCGCCGCGCCACCGCCCGCCCCGGACGCGATCCCCGCCCGTGACGACAAGGCCGGCGCCCCCGCCGCCACCGTCGACCCGCGCGTGGTGCTGATGGTCCAGGAGTGCTACCGGCACGCGAAGGCGATCGGCGCGTGGGGCTCGGGCCAGACCGCGCTGCTCGAGGCCGGGTGCGAGGCCGACGACCTCGGCATCGTGGTCGGCGACACCCCGGAGGCCGTGTTCGGCCAGGTCCAGGAGCTGCTCGGCACGCACCGCGTGTGGGACCGGTTCCCGGCGACCATCGCCTGACCCGACGACGACCGGCCGCGGACGCCCGTCCGCGGCCGGTCGGCCATGTCAGCACAGGCAGAGCGTGTAGTTCGCCTGGTACGTCGTCGCGGTCGCGGGCGCGGTGATGTTGTGCGTCTGCGCCCCGCCGTCGGACCAGTTGCTGTACCGGTAGCGGAACACCAGCGCGCCGCCTTGCGGGCTCGGCGCGCTGATCGAGTTGTTCGACCCGACGATCACCGTGCGGGTGAACGGCGTGGTCTGCGCCGTGCCGCCGACGCTGAGCTGCAAACCGCTCGGGTTCGACGTGAACGTCAGCGCCACCGTCCGCGGGTCGAGCTTCGTCGTGGTGCTCTTGGTGCGCCCCGACGAGTCCGTGGCGGTCAGCGTGAGGTCCAGGTACGACGGGTACTCGTGGTCGGGCGCGATGAACGAGCCCGATGCCACGCCCGCCCAGTTCTGCACCACGTGCTCGTGGCACGAGCCGCTGGTCGCGCAGTGCTGGATGCTCAGCTTCCAGCTCAACGCGGACGCGGGCAGCGCGCCGTCCTGCGGGTCGGTCGCGTGGCCGGTGAACGGCACCTGCTGACCCACCGACCAGTTCAGCGGCGCGGTCGGCGCGTCGATCACCGGCACGGGGTCCTCCGCGACCGGTGTGCCGACCGTGACGGTGACCGAGGTGGTGCCCGTCGCGCCGGACTGGTCGGTCACCCTGAGCCCCACCGTGACCGCGCCTTGCGCGGTGTAGGTGCGCGTCGGGGTGGCGGAGGTGGAGTCGTCGTGCTGGCCGTCGCCGTCGAGGTCCCAGGCGTAGGTCAGGGTGTCACCGGGGTCCGGGTCGGTCGAGCCGGTCCCGCTGAACTGCACGGCCAGCGGCGCGGCCCCGGACTGCGGGGTGGCCGTGGCGACGGCGGTCGGCGCGCGGTTGCCGGTCGGGTAGGAGACCCGGCGCAGCTGGCCCGCGCCCAGCGCGAGGTAGAACAGGTCGCCGCCGGGGCCGGTGGTGATCTGCACCGGCACGTTCACGCCGGTCACGAACGGCACCAGCTTGGCCGGGTCCGGCTGGCCCGCGGTGGTCTGCATGGCCCAGATGCAGCCGCGCGAGCTGTCGGCGAAGAACAGCGCGCCGTCGTAGGCGGGCGGGTAGTTGGCGCCGGACTCGAACGCGATGCCGGAGATCGACGACCCGCCGGTGGGGCACGGGTCGGTCGCGACGACCTTCGCCGAGTGGTTGTAGGCGTAGTAGGGCGTGGTCTGGCCCGCTCCCGTGTACAGCGACTCGCACAACGTCAGGTTCGCGCCGTCGTACCCGCCCTGGCGCGCGGAACCCTCGTAGCACGGCCAGCCGAAGTTCTCCGCCGTCGCGTCGTTCACGTCGGCGATCCGGTTGACCTCCTCCCAGGTGTTCCAGCCGACGTCGCCCACCCAGAGCTCCTCGGTGCCGGGCCGGAACGCGAAGCGGAACTGGTTGCGCAGGCCGTGGGCGATGACGCGCTTGGCGTTGGCGTCGGCGTTGCCCGCGAACGGGTTGCCGGCCAGGCCCGCGCCCGTGTCGGGGTCGATGCGGACGATCGTGCCGTCGAGGCTCACCGGCTCGCCCGCCGGGCGGCGGATCGACTGGGCGCGCAGGGCGCCGCCGCGCGCGGTCGGCGCGGTGAGGTTCGTGCCCGCGGGCGACGGCGGGTCGGCGCACGGGTTGCCGACCTGGCCGTAGTCGGTGAAGTTGAAGCTCGCGCCGTCACCGCCGCCGACGTACAGGCCGCCGTCGGGGCCGAAGGCGACCGTGCCGATGGAGTGGCTCGGGTACTGCTGGCACCAGTCGGTGACCAGCGGCTGCTCGGCGGTCATCGTGCCGCCGGCGCCCGCGGTGAGCTTGGAGACCCGGCCGGTCACGACGCAGCCCTGGTCGGTGGCGCCGGGCGGGGTGGGGCACTGGTCGCCCCAGCGCGGGTGCGTGCCGCCGGGCGCGGCGTCGTAGGTGTAGGCGACGTAGACGTACGGGCGGGTCGGGAACTGCGGGTCCACCGCCAGGCCGAGCAGGCCGCGGTCCCAGAAGTCCTGCGTCTGCGGTCGGAGGTCGGCGAACACGGTCGCGGTGGTGTCGGCGAGCGAGTCGAAGACCTTGATCAGGCCGCTCTTCTCGGCGATGAACACCCGCCCGTCCGGTGCGAACGAGACGGCGGTGGGCGTGGTGAGGCCACCGATGGCGAGGGTGTCGGTGAAGCCGGTCGGCACGGCGGCGGAGGCCGTCGGCGGGAGTGCCGCCGTGGTGGCGGCGACCACGATGGTCGCGGCGGCCACGGCGGTCACGCGTCTCGAACGCGGTGAAAGTTGTGCGCGGCGTAGTAATCGCATGGTCCGATTCGCCCCTTCGTGACACTTTTGGGTGAGCACGGAAGGGTGGCATGCGGGTTGCCGGTTACGCACTGCTTTGTCGGGCCGGCGTGCGGTCTCATCCGAGCGGACTATCGGTCACCCCGATAAATCGGCTCAGGCCTGGTCCGTCCGGCGTACCGGCGCTCGGCGTTCAGTCGAGCACGGCGTCGCGCTCGGTCCTCGTGCGGGACAGCAGGAACCCGGCCGCGGCGGCGAGCGGGAACATCACCACGCCGTAGACGGCGGCCGGCACCGCCAGCCGCTCGCTGCCCAGCACGGTGATCGCGACCGTGATCGCCAGCGTGCTGTTGTGCACGCCCACCTCGAACGCCGACGCGATCGCCTGCCGCTTGCCGACCCGCGCCAACCGGGGGAACAGGTAGCCCGCGGCCAGGCTGCACGCGCAGAACAGCGCGGTGACCAGCCCGATGTCGGCCAGGTACTCGCCGACGTTCTCCCGCTCGGCGACGATCGTGCCCACGATCACGGCCACCAGCACCACGCCCGAGAAGATCCGCACCGGCTTGTCCGCGCGGTCGGCGAACGCGGCCGACCGGCGGCGCACCGCCATGCCGAGCACCACCGGCACCAGCACGATCGCGAACACCTGCGCGACCTTGCCGAACTCCAGCCCCACCGCGCCCTCGGCGGCGGGCTCGAAGTGGTCGAGGGCCAGGTTCACCACCAGCGGCAGCGTGGCCACGGCGAGCACCGAGTTCACCGCCGTCAGCGTGATGTTGAGCGCGACGTCGCCGCGGAACAGGTGGCTGAACAGGTTCGCCGTGGTGCCGCCGGGCGACGCGGCCAGCAGCATCATGCCGACCGCGAGCACGGGGTCGAGGTCCAGGGCGACCACCAGCCCGAAGCACACCAGGGGCAGCAGGACCAGTTGGGTGGCCAGCGCGACCGCCACCGCGCGGGGCTCGCGCGCGATCCGGGCGAAGTCGGCGACCGTCAGCGACAGCCCGAGCCCGAACATGACCACGGCCAGCGCGATCGGGAGGCCGACGCTCGTCAGGGCGGAATCCACGGTGATCACCTGCGTTTCTGCGTCGAGCCCGGATCGGGAGGAGCGCATCCTCCCCCAGAACGGGACGAATCGGGAGGTTCGAGGCCGGTTCGATGGCATTCGGTGATCACGGCTAGAGTTGTCAGGCAATGCCTGACAACTCTGGAGGGCCGATGACGTACCCGCCGGGCTGTTCGTTCTGCGGCAAGGCCGCCGCCGACGTGCGCAAGATCATCAGCGGGCCGGGCGTCTACATCTGCGACGGGTGCGTGTCGGCGTGCGTGGCGATCCTGGAGGCCGGCGACGGGATGTCCGACGTGACGGTGCCGGAGTGGTCGGTGATGTCGGACGACGAGCTGCTGGCCCACCTGCCGCGCATCGCGGCCACCGCGAGCCAGGTCGAGACCGGGCTCAGGGACCGGGTCGCCGAACTGCGCGGCCGGGGCGTCACGTGGGCGCGGATCGGCGCCGCGCTCGGGATGAGCAGGCAGTCGGCGTGGGAGCGGTTCTCGTGAGCGTGTGGCGGGTCCGCGACTTCCGGCTGGTGTGGGCGGGGCAGGCGCTGTCGTCGTTCGGCAACGGGGTGTCGCAGCTCGCGTACCCGTTGCTGGCGCTCGCGCTGACCGGCTCCGCGGCGGTGGCCGGGGCGTTGGCGGCCGTGCGCGCGCTGCCGTACCTGGTGCTGGGCCTGCCCGCGGGCGCGCTGGTGGACCGCTGGGACCGGCGGCGCACGATGGTGCTGTGCGACCTCGGCCGTGCGGTGAACATGGCGACCGTGCCGGTGGCGTTGGCGTTGTCCGCGTTGACCCCGGCGCACCTGTTCGTCACCGGGTTCGTCGGTGGCGTGCTGCACGTGTTCTTCTCCGCCGCCGAGAACGCCGTGCTGCCCAACGTGGTCGGCAAGGACCAGCTGACCGGCGCCGTGTCCGCTGCGGAGACCGCGCAGGCGGCCACGGGCGTGCTCGCCGGGCCGGTCGGCGGCGCGTTGCTGCAGGTGTTCCGCGGGCTGCCGTTCCTGGTGGACGCGGTGTCGTTCCTGGCGTCGGCGCTGTGCCTTTCCCTGGTGAGGGCCGACTTCCGGGGCGAACCCGCGCGGTCGCGCGACGGCTTGCGCGCCGAGATCGGCGAGGGCGTGCGGTGGCTGTGGGGCCACCGGGCGCTGCGCTCGATCGCGGTCACCGCCGCCGGGTTGCAGGTGGCGATCTCCGGTGTCGCGCTGGTCGCGATCGTGGCGGCGCGGCACGCGTCACCGGCCGCGATCGGCGGGTTGTTCGCGGCCCTGGGCGTCGGCGGGGTCGTGGGGGCGGTGATCGCGCCGAAGCTCAAGGCGCGCATGGGGTTGTTCCGGCTGCTGCTCGCGGTGGTGTGGCTGCAAGGCGTGCTCTGGGTGGCGTTGGCGTTCGCCGACGGGTTGGTCGCGGTGGGTGTCGTGCTGGCCCTGTTCACGGTGTCGATGCCGTGCTTCGGCGTGGCCGCGCTCAGCTACCAGTTGGAGGTCACGCCCGACCACCTGCTCGGCCGCGTCGGCGCCACGTTCGGCCTGCTGATCTGGGCGGCGACGCCGGTGGGCGCCGCCGCCGCGGGGCTCTTGCTCGACCTGGTCACGCCGCGCACGACGTCCCTGCTGCTCGCCGGGTGGGTCGTCGTGCTCGGCGTGGTGTCGACCCGCGTCCTGAGCCGCAGGGCACGCGGGTCAGGGTTTGTGGGCCACCAGGAGGGACTGGCCGGGTGAGGTGGTCAGGGGATGGGCGACGGGGGCGCCGAAGCCTGCTGCGGTGAGCCAGGCGGTGATCTTCTCCGTGCCGTAGACCTGACCGCCCTGGCCGTGGAACAGGTTGAGGCTGAAGACGCGGGCGAAGGCGTCGGACGCGAGGTCGGGGGAGTGCTCGTCGTGCTCCAGCAGCACGACCGCGCCGCCGGGCCGGAGAGCCGCCGCGACCCGCGCCAGCAGCTCCTCGTTCGCCGCCGCCGGTCGGCCGTGGACGACGTTGAACAGCAGCGCGGTGTCGTAGCCCTCGCCGAGGTCGAGCGTGTCGTAGTCGCCGGCGCGCAAGGTGATCCGCCGGGACAGGCCCGCGTCGGTAACCGCCGCCGCGCCCACCGCCAAGGCGTCGGGCAGGTCGACGACCGTCGCGTGCAGCGAGGGGTGCGTCGAGCACAGCCGGATCGCGTGCTTGGCGTGCCCGCCGCCGACGTCCAGCACCGTCGATCCGACCGGCACGATCGAGGCCACCTCGGGCGCGATCGCGTCGGCGTGCCCGGACAGCATGCCCTGGAACCGGCGCAGCACCTCCGGCCGTTCGGCGAGCCACGCGTAGAAGTCGATCGCGGGCTTGCCGGTGCGCACCGACTCCTCCAAGCCCTCCCACGACTCGAACAGCACCACCGACCAGAACTTGTCCACTTCGGAGTAACCGCCGCCCGCCAACCACTTCGCGGTCTCGGCGGTGTTGGCGTACCCGTCCGGCCCGCGGGTCAGGTACCCGAACGACACCAGCGCCTCGGCCAGCAGCCCGGTGCCGCGCGGGTCGGCGCCGAGCGCGGAGGCCAGCGCACCCACCGGCCGGGGGCCGTCGGCCAGCGCGTCGAACACCCCGAGTCGCAGCCCCGCCGCGACGGCCCGGTAGCCCGCGGTGGCGAGCAGGTCGTGGAACGACGGCGGACCGTCGTCCGGTCCCAGGTGCAGTGGCATGGTCAGCCCCTTTCCGGCAGCACGCCCGCGGCGGCGAGGAAGTCCACGTGCCGGGCGATCATCTCCGCGTCGGCGGGCGGGAACTGGACCCCGCACGACGCCGCGGCGGCCCACGTGGTCGAGCAGTCGAACACCGGGTGCGCCCGGTGCGTGGTGGTCAGGCCGAACGCCAGCGGGCCGAACGCGCTGTCCGGGCTCTCCAGCATCAACGACCGCCAGTCGGCGTACTCCAGCAGGCGGGTCGGGTAGCCCTTCGCGGTGAGCACCTCGCCCAGGTCGGCGTAGGTGAACCCGTCGGCCCGGTAGTAGTGGAAGTCCTGCCCGTGCGGCGCCGGCCGGGTCGAGATGCCCGCGATCGCGCCCGCGAGCCGGTCGACCGGCAGCATGTCGATCACGTCCGGCGTCCGCGGCACCGCGCCCGCGTGCGCGCAGGTCGCGATCTGCCTGCTCAGGTACGACTCGGTCTTCGCCGTGCCGGTGCGCACGTCGCCCACGATCGCGGCGATGCGGTGGATCGACACCGGCACGCCCCGGTCCCGCGCGAGCACGCCCATCATGTCGGCCACCCACTTGGTGGTGTGGTAGCCGGTGTCCAGCCCGGTCGGGTCCTCCGGCCGGTCGGCCTCGGTGATCAGCTGCTTGTCGTAGTTCGCGCCGAGGAACACGCCGAGCGTCGACATCAGGTGCAGCGGCTTGGTCGAGTACCGGGTCGCCAGCCGCAGCACGTCCACCGTGCTGCCCACGTGCGGCGGCATCATCCACTGGTAGGTGAGGACGAAGTTCATCACCGCGCCGTTGTGGTAGATCGCGTCCATGCTCTCGGCCAGCGCGTCGAAGTCCTTCTCCTCCAGGCCGAGCAGCGGCTGCGACATGTCGCCGACCACCGGCACCACCCGGGCCAACCGCTCCTCGGGCACGTCGAGGTGCGCGCGACGCAGGTTGGCGCGGACGCGCGCGAGGGCGACGGCCGGCGTCTCCGCCCGGACCAGGCAGTGCACCTCGGCGTCCGTGCGGGCCAGCAGCTCGGCCAGCAGGTGCGCGCCGAGGAACCCGGTGGCGCCGGTCAGCAGCACCCGTTGCGCGGGCCCCGTCCGCACCGGGTGCCGCACCTCGATGTCGTCCGGCGGGGTCGCGTCGACCCGCATCTCCGGCACGGAGGGCAGGCCGGACTTGTAGCGCTTGGCGAACGTGTGGTCCGACGCGGCGGCCTGCTCCACCACCTCGGCCAGCTCGGCGAGGTCGGCGGTGGCGAACAAGGCGCGCAACGGCACCGTGACGCCCAGCAGCGAGCGGACCCTGGCGAGCACGGCGGCGGCGATCAGGGAGTGCCCGCCCAGGCCGAAGAAGCTGTCCCGGCGACCGACCAGCGGCACGTCCAGCACCTCCGACCAGACCTCGGCCAACGTCCGCTCGACCGGGGTGCGCGGCGGCTCGTACGGCGTCAGCCGGGCCGCCGGGTCGGGGTCGGGCAGCGCCGCCACGTCGACCTTGCCGTGCCGGGTGAGCGGCAGCCCGTCCAGCACCACGACCGCGCCGGGCAGCATCGCGTCCGGCAGCCGTCCGGCGCAGAACGCCCGCAGCTCGTCCAACGCGGGCGCCTCCGCTCGGGGCACGACGTAGGCGACGAGGGTGTCGCCGCGCACCGCCACCGCGGCCTCGGCGACCGCCGGGTGCGCCAGCAGCGCGGAGCGCACCTCGCCCGGCTCGATGCGGTGACCGCGCAGCTTGACCTGGTCGTCCACCCGGCCGAGGAACTCCAGCGTGCCATCGGGCAGCAGCCGCACGAGGTCGCCGGTGGCGTACATCCGACCGCCCAGGACGGTCGGGTCGGGCAGGTACACCGACGCCGTGCGCTCCGGGTCGTTGCGGTAGCCGCGCGCGGGTGCGAGGCCGCCGATGTGCAACTGGCCGGGCACGCCGACGGGAGCCGTGCGCAGGTCCGGGTCGAGCACGTACGCCCGCACGCCGGGCAGCGGTCGCCCGATCGGCACCGTGGCGGCCCGCGGGTCGACCTCCGACGCGTCGACCGTGCGGTGGGCCGTGGCGCAGACCGTGGTCTCGGTCGGGCCGTAGTGGTTGACCAGCGCGACCTTCCCGCCGGTCAGCGCTGCCCACTCGGCGACGGTCGCCGTCGGCACCGCTTCGCCGCCGATCATCATCACGGCCAGCGGACCGGGGTCGACGTCGAGGCCCGCCAGGTCCGACACCCAGCGCTTGAACAGCGCCGCCGGCGAGTCGACGGCGGTGATGGCGTGCTCGGCGCACAGCTTGAGCAGGTCCGCGCCGCCGATCGCGGCCGGTTCGGGGTGCACGACGACCGCCGCGCCCGCGCACCACGCCGGGAACACGTCGCCCACCGACGCGTCGAAGCTCAACGGCGGGATCATCAGGATCCGCTGACCGGGCGCGAACCCGTGCAGGTCGACGAACGCGCCGGTCAGGTTCGCGAGCGTGTCGTGCTGCACCTGCACGCCCTTGGGCACACCGGTCGACCCGGACGTGTAGACGATGTACGCCAACCCGTCGTCGGGCACGTCCGCGGCCGGCGGCGCGTCGGCCTCGCCGGTGAACGCGTCGTCGGTGGTGTCCAGCAACGCGCCGTGGAACTCGCCGAACCGGTCCCGGGAGCCCGGCGCGGTGATCACCACGGGCGCGCCGCAGTCGGCCAGCAGTCCGGCGAGCCGCGCGGGCGGGTGCGCTGGGTCGAGCGGCACGTACGCGCCACCGGCCTTGAGCACGGCCAGCAGCGCCACCAGCGCGTCCGGCCCGGCCTTCAACGCCAGGCCGACCGGCGTCTCGGGACCGACGCCCCACCCGGTCAGCACGTGGGCGACCCGGTTGGCCCGCCGGTCGAGCTGCGCGAACGTCACCTCCGTGCCGTCGGCCAGGTCGAGCACCGCGGTGAGGTCGGGGTGCGCGGCGACCTGCTCCGCGATCCGGGTGAGCACGGTGGCGTGGCGCAGCGACAGCGCCGGGTCCAGGGCGTCCTGCGGCTCGCCGTTGAGCCGGCCCGCGGCGAGGCGGTCGGCCTCCGTGGTCGTGTCCACCGCGGACAGCCGGGCGGACGGGTCGGCCACCAGCGCGGCGAGCACCGCGAGCAGGTGGTCGGCCAGCCGGGCCACGGTGTCCGCGTCGAACACGTCCGTGCTGTAGTCGAGGTTCGCGGGCCAGTCGCCGTCGGTCTCCCGCACGTGCAGCGTGAGGTCGAACCGGCTGGTCTCGCGGTCGACCGGCAGCTCCGCGGCGTCCATCCCGGCCCACGAGCCGGTGGCGTCGCCCCGGTTGAGCACCAGCATCACCTGGAACAACGGGTGGTGCGCGAGGTCGCGGCGCGGCGCGACCTGGGCGGCGACCTCGTCGAAGCTCACCTCGGCGTGGTCGAGCGCGTCGATCGCGGTGGCGCGGGCCCGGCTGAGCAGGTCGGCCACGGTCGGGTCGCCGGACAGGTCCAGCCGCAGCGCGGTGGTGGTGACGAACATGCCGACCGAGCGCTCCAGCTCGGGGAACGGCCGGTGCGTGGTCGGCGAGCCGATCACCAGGTCGTCCGCGCCCGACCGGCGGGCCAGCAGCACGCCGAACGCGGCCAGCAGGCCGGCGAACGTGGTGCAGCCGTGCGCGCGGGTCACCTCGGCCAGCTTCCCCGCCAGCGCGGCGGGCACGGTGAACCGGTGGCTGCCGCCGGCGGTGGTGCGGTTCGGCGTCCGCGGCCGGTCCAGCGCCAGGTCGAGCACGGCCGGCGCGCCGGACAGGCGGTCGTGCCAGTGGTCCAGCTGCCGCTGCCGCTCGCCGTCGGCGAGCCGGTCGGCCTGCCAGTGCACGTAGTCGGGGAACTGCGCCCCGACGGGCTCGGGCGTCACGCCCGCGTAGACGTCGCCGACCTCGCCCGCGACCACGCCGAGGGAGAGGTCGTCGCACACGATGTGGTGCGCGCTGAACACGACCGCCGTGTCGCCCGGACCGACCCGCACCACCCGCACCCGCAGCAACGGCGCGACGGCCAGGTCGAACGGCGTGTCCACTTCGGACACGAGGAAGGCGTCCAGCTCGTCCTCGCCGTCGACCGACGAGAACGCGACGTCGGCGGGCACGTCGTCCACCACCTGCTGCTCGGGCACGCCGTCGACGTCCACGATCCGGGTGCGCAACGCCTCGTGCCGTCCCATGACGGTCCGCACGGCCGCGCGCAGCCGGTCCTCGTCCACCTCGCCGGCGACCCGGAGCGCGGCGAACATGACGTACGCGCCCGCGTCCAGGCCCAGCCGCCCGGTCAGCCAGAGGCCGCGCTGGTTGCCCGACAGCGGCACGACCGCGCCGTCGGGGCGGCGTGGCACCGCCTGGCGGGGCGCGGCGGCCAGGCCGCGTTCGGCGAGCAGCTTGGCCAGCAGGCGTTCGCGGTGGTCGGAGAGCTCGGTCATCCCAGTGTCCTTTCAGGTGACGGCGTCTCGTCGGCCACCGCGTCGGGCAGGTCGTCCACGGTCCGCAGGCGCGGCCGCGTCCAGGCGAAGGCCGCCAAGGCGAGCATCAGCACGCCGACGACCAGGAAGATCAGGGCGATGCCGCGGCCCTCGCCGGTGCCGATGAGCGCGCCGACACCACCGGCGAGCGGGCCGTCGGCCGCCATCAAGGGCTCGGCCACGCCGTCGGTCAGCGGGCCGATCAGGAGGAACGCGACGGGCATCGCGGCGGTGCCGACCACCCGCACCACGGCCAGCACCCGGCCCAGCACCGCCGGGTCGACCTTGGTCTGCAACAACGTCACGCAACACGTGTTGATCAGCGGGAGGGTGAACAGGAACGCGGGCGCGGCGATCCCGATCAGCCACGGCGACGGCGCCAGCGAGTGCAGCACCAGGAACACCCCGCCCAGCGCGATCCCGAGGCAGATGCCGTGCACCCGGCGGGCCGGGCCGCCCCACACGCCCATCACCAGGCCGCCGACGAACAACCCGCTGCCGCCCGCGGCCATCAGCACGCCGAGCGTCGCGGGACCGGAGAACGACAGGATCAGCGGCTGCACCAACCCGCCCGCGATGGCGAACAGGAAGTTCCACACCCCGAACACCGCGAACAAGGCGAACAACCCGGGCGCGCCGCGCAGCCACCTCAAGCCCGCGCCGATGCCCTCGCGCCCCGGCTCCCCGGCGCCGGCCGGCCGCACGGCCTCGTCGGGCAGCCGGGCCAGCAGCAACGCGCCGACCGCGAACACCATCGACACCAGGTCGATCAGCAGCACACCCCGCAGCCCCACCACGCCGAGCAGCGCACCGGCGACCAGCGGCGCGGCGATCTGCACGCCCTGCGTGATCTGCATCAGCCCGTTGATCCGCCCCAGGTGCTCCTTGGGCACCAACGCGGGCACCAGGGCCGTGTAGGCGATGATGTGGAACGAGTTCAACGTCGCGGTCAGCGCCGTGGCCACGTAGACCTGCCACACCGCCAGCGAGTCCGTCGCCACGGCCACCAGCAGCAGCGCCGTCACCACGCCCGCGCCGGAGTCCGCGACCAGCATGATCTTCCTGCGGTCGTGGCGGTCGGCCAGCGCGCCCGCGTACGGCGCGAGCAGGATGCCCGGCACCACCGCGCAGAACTGGATCAGCACGAACGTCGTCACCGACCCCGTGCCCAGGTAGACCCACACGCCGAGCACGAACGCGGTCAGCGCGGAGCCGATCACCGACACCAGCTGCCCGGCCCACACCACGGCGAACCGGCGCACACCGGCCCGCGCGCTCATCGAGCCTCACCGAGCATCGACTCGACCTCCTCGGCCGACATCCCGGCCAGTTGCAGGCGCAGCTCGGCGACCGCGGCGACCCGGGCCGGGTCGTCCAGGGCGGCGAGCGCGACGGCGACACCGGCGACGGTCGGCGCGGCGAACATCCGGCCGATCGGCACCGTCACGGCGAACGCGGCCTGCACCCTGGCCAGCGCCTTCGCCGCCAGCAGCGAGTGGCCGCCCAAGGCGAAGAAGTCGTCGTGCACGCCCACTCCCGGCACGCCCAGCACCTCGGCCCAGATGCCCGCCAGCACTTCCTCCACCGCGTCGCGCGGCGGCACCCGTTCGCCGTCGACGTCCCACACCGGCGCGGGCAGCGCCTTGCGGTCGGTCTTGCCGTTGGGCGTCAACGGGAACGCGTCCAGCACCACCGCGGTGGCGGGCAGCATGTAGTCCGGCAGCCGTTGCGCCAACCCGGCCCGCAGCCGCGACCACAACCCCTCCCGTGGCACGTCCGCGGGCACCACGTAGGCGACGAGCCGTTCGTCGGCGGCCAGCACGACCGCCTCGCGCACCTCGACGGACGCCAGCAACGCGGCCTCGACCTCGCCGAGCTCGATCCGGAACCCGCGCACCTTCACCTGGTGGTCGGACCGACCCAGGAACTCCAGCGTGCCGTCCGACCGCTGCCGCACCAGGTCGCCCGTCGCGTACAGCCGCCGTCCGGGCTCCTCGGCGAACGGGTCCGGCACGAACCGGCTCGCGGTCAGCTCCGGCCGGTCGTGGTAGCCGCGCGCCACCCCCGCGCCGCCGATGTGCAGCTCGCCGACCACGCCCGGCGGCACCGGTTCCAGCCCCGGACCCAGCACGTACAGCCGGGTGTTGCCGATCGGCGGACCCAGCACCACCGGCGCGGGCGAGGGCTCGACCAGTCCCGCGGACGACCAGACCGTGGTCTCGGTCGGCCCGTACGCGTTCCACAGCACCGCGTCGTCGGTCAGCAGGTCGTCGGCCAGGTCGCGCGGCAGCGCCTCGCCGCCGCAGATCCGGGTCGCCACCCCGGCGGGCACGCCACCGGCCGCGTGCAGCAGCCGCCACGTCGCCGGGGTCGCCTGCAGCGCGGTGACCTCGCGGTCGACCAGCAGGTCCCGCAACGCCGCACCGTCCGCGCTCACGTCGGCGGGCACGACCAGCACCTCCGCGCCCGCGGTCAGCGGCAGCAGCAGTTCCAGCACCGAGATGTCGAACGACAGCGTGGTCACGGCGGCCAGCCGGTCGGCGTGGGTGAGGGTGAAGAGGTGCTGGAACGACACCAGCAGGTTCACCACCGCCCGGTGCGGCACCTCGACGCCCTTGGGCGTGCCCGTCGAACCGGACGTGTAGATGATGTACGCCAGGTCCTCGCCGGAGGCGGGGCACGGCTGGGGCGCCGGCTCGAAGCGGTCCGCGTCGGCGAGGCCCAAGACCGTGCCGCCGAACGGCAGCTCGTGCTCTGAGACCAGCACGGCCGCGCCCGAGTCGGCCAGCATCGCCGTCAACCGGTCCGCGGGCCAGCCCGGGTCCAGCGGCACGTACGCGGCGCCGGCCTTCCACACGCCGAGGACGGCGGCCACCAGGTCCGGGGTGCGCGGCAGGCACAGCGCCACCGCCGACCCGAGGCCCACGCCGTGCGCCCGGAGGAGGGCGGCGATCCGCTCGGCCCGGGTGTCCAGTTCCGCGTACGTCAGCCGTGAGTCCACCCCGGACACCGCCGTGCCGTGCCCCGTGACCAGGTCCAACGCGGTGCGCGCGGGCGGCAGCGGCAGGTCGGTGGCGTTGAGGCCCTCCAGCACCTCCCACCGCCGCACGCCGGTCAGCCCGTCCAGCTCGCTGATCCGCTTCTCCGGGTGCTCGGCGGCGGCGGTGAGCAGCGCGATCAGCCGATCGGTGAACTCGGCGACGGTCGAGGCGTCGAACAGGTCGGTGTTGTACTCGACGCCCAAAGCGAGCGTGTCGCCCTGCGGGTCGGCGGCGAGCGTGAGGTCGAACTTCGCCACCTTCGGGTCGGGCACCAGTGGCGTGACGTCCAGCCCGGTCAGCTCGACGTCCAGCGGCGGGGTGTTGGTGAAGATCAGCTGGGCCTGGTAGACCGGCGCGTGCCCGGTGCTCCGCCGCGGGCTCAGGTGCTCCACCAGCCGTTCGAACGGCAGGTCGGCGTGCGCGAGACCGTCCGCGGCGACCTGCCGGGTCCGGGCCAGCAGCTCGGTGAACGTCGGATCGCCGCCGACCGGTGTCCGCAGCGCGAGCGTGTTGACGAAGAACCCGATCAGGCCCTCCAGGTCCGGGTGGGAACGCCCGGCGACCGGGGTGCCGACCACCACGTCGTCCTGACCGGCCAACCGGCCGAGCCGGGCCGCGAACGCGGCCAGCAGCACCATGAACACGGTGACGCCGTGCGCGCGGGCCAGCTCCTCCAGCGGTCGGATCGGGACGTGGCCGTACCGCAGCGCGCCCCGGTGGGTGACCACCGGCGGCCGTGGCCGGTCGGTCGGCAGGGTCAGCAGCTCCGGCGCGCCCGCGAGGTGGCGCGTCCAGAAGTCGAGGTGCCCGGCGGCGAGCTCGGTCACCCGGTCCCGCTGCCAGACCGCGAAGTCCGGGTAGTGCAGCGTCAGCGCGGGCAGGTCGGGGTCGCGGCCGCCGAGCGCCGCGTCGTAGGCCTGACCCAGCTCGCCGAGCAGCACCGACAGCGACCACGCGTCGGCGATGATGTGGTGCAGGTTGAGCACCAGCACGTGGTCGTCGTCGGCGAACCGGCCCAGGCTCGTCGCGAACAGCGGGCCCCGGTGCAGGTCGAACCCGATGCCGGCGCGTTCGTCGGCGAACCGCTGTGCCTCCGCGTCACGGTCCCCGTCGGGGAGGTCGTGGGTGGTGAGGGTGGCCGTGCCGGTGGGCGCGACCAGCTGCACGGGCTCGCCGCCCGAGTCGGGGAACGTGGTGCGCAGCGACGCGTGCCGGGTGACCAGGGTGTCCAACGCGCGCTGCAACGCGACCTGGTCGAGCGTGCCGCGCAGCCGCAGCGCGAGGGGCACGTTGTAGACGGCGCTGCCGGGGGAGAACTTGTCCAGGAACCACAGGCGTTGCTGCCCGAACGACAACGGGTAGGCGGTGGGCGCGGCGGCCCGTGCCCGCAGCCGTTGTGCCAACAGCTCCCGCTTGCGCGCCGACGCCGCAGCCGCCGCGCCGGTGTCCCGCAGATCGGTCATGACGTGCTCCCCGACCTGGTCAGCCGGTCCGCCGCCGCGCGGACGTGGTCACGCAGGTGCGTGGGCACGCGGTCGCCGAAGCGCTCCAGGTAGGCGGCCACGGTCGTGTCGTCGTCCCGCAGGAACGGGAAGTCGGTGGGCACCATGTGCCGGATCGCCAGCAGCGGCACGGGGCTGTGCAGCGGCCGGAAGACCGGGTTCCACAGACCTGCCTTCTGCGGCGGGCCGGGGTGGAACTCGCCCAGCATCAGCCCGCCGCGGGTGTACTCCGGTTTCAGCAGTTCCTGGGCCCGGTCGACCACGCCGAACTCGGTCAGGTCCGGGAACAGCACCACGATGGTCTTGAACTGCGCGCCCGGACCCTTCTTCGGCTCCAGCTCGGCGAACCAGTCGCGGTAGTGCAGCAGCAACGCGGCCAGCTCGTCCGGCTGCTCCGGCACGCCGGTGTGCACGGACAGGTAGAACAGCCCGCGTTGCAGGGACGTGTCGGTGAACGGGCACACCGCGCCCCTCCGCCCCAGGTCCGGGTGCGGTCCGCACAGGTACTCACCGGCCCACTCGAACACCGTCCGCAGCGCCGGTTCGTGCGCCGCGACCGCGTCGGGCAGCCGAGGCGCGGCGAAGTCCGCCGGCTCGACCAGGGGGTGGGCCTGGTGGGTCGGATGGATCAGCATCAACTCCACCTGCCTTTGTTCCGGGACCGGCGGGTCAGGGCCGCCAGCGCCGCACCGGTCACCGCGGCCGTGACGCCGCCGAGCACGCGGTCCTGCCGCCGCGCCCGCGCCAACGCCTCGCCGTAGGGGACCGTGGTGTGCGAGATCAGGGTGTAGAGCGGCACCCACGCGTTCGGGAACATCCGGTGCAACGCGAGGTCCACCTTCTTGCGCGCGGTGAACAGCGGTGAGCGCAGCTTGTCCCGCAGCTCCACGAAGTTGCGCTTGGACAGCTCCGCCAGCACGTCGGTGTGCGGTCGACGTGAGCGCTCGAACTCCGCCAACGCCCGCGGCAGGTCGTGCGGGTGCGCGGCCAGGCACCGGTCGAGCACCGAGCAGTCCTCGAACGCCGCGTTCATGCCCTGGCCGAAGAACGGGTACACGGCGTGCGCGGCGTCGCCGATCAACACCACCCCGCGTCCCTCGTCGGTGGTGACGTGCCAGGGCGAGGTGCGCACGGTGACCAGGCTCGCGGGCGGGTGCGCCAGGAACTGCTCGACCACGTCCGGGATGAGCACGAGCGTGTCGGGGAACCGGCGGGCGAAGAACGACCGCACCCGTTCGGGTTCGGTCAGCCCGGCGAACCCCTGCTCGCCGTCGAACGGCAGGAACACCGTCGCGGTGAGCGAGCCGTCCGCGTTCGGGTGCGCGACGATCAGACCGTCGTCACCCGGCCACACGTGCAACGCCCGCAGTTCGGTGCGCGGCTCGCCGTCGTCCCCGACCGGGATCAGCAGCTCCTTGTAGCCCCACTCCAGGAACTCCTGGTGCAGGTCCACCCGCAGGCCGCGGCCGAGGTGGGTGCGCACGGCGGAGAACGCCCCGTCCGCGCCGATGATCAGGTCCGCCGTGTGCACGGTCCCGTCGTCGGTGGTGACGGCGGGCTTGGCGCGGTCGACGGCGCTCACCCGGCAGCCCCAGGAGAACCCGACGCCGAGCCGTTCGGCCTCGTCCACCAGCGCCACGTTCAGGTCGTGCCGCAGCACGGAGTGCAGGATCTGGTCCTCGGCCAGGCCGTAGGGCTGGAAGCGCAGCGTGCCGTCGGGCAGGTGCACCGCCCGGCCGCGCATGGGCACGGTCAGCGGCGCCAACCGCTCCAGCAGGCCGACTTCCCGCAGCGCCACGATGCCGCGCTGGGACAGGCCGAGGTTGATCGACCGGCCTTCCTCCCGCACGCCCGGCGCCCGCGGGTCGCCCCGCCGTTCGAGCACCCGCACGCCGAACCCCCGTCGGGCCAGGTAGACGGCCGTCAACGAGCCGGCCAGCCCGGCGCCGACCACCACCGCGTCGCGGCTCATGCGTCGTCCTCGTCGACCAGCGTGCCGAGCAGGCGGTCGATCTCCTCGTCGGACAGCTCGTCGAGCTGGTCCAGCAGCGGCACCGGCCCCCGGGCCACCGGACCCGTGCCGCGACCGAGGTTCGCGCACAGCTCGGCGATGGTCGGCGCGGCGAACAGCGTCGCCAGCGGCAGGTCCACGTCCAGCGCGACCCGGACCCGGGCCAGCATCTGGGTCGCGGTCAACGAGTGGCCGCCCAGGGCGAAGAAGTTGTCGTGCACGCCGAGCGGCGCGTCCGCGGGCATGCTCAGCACCTCGCGCCAGATCAGCGCCAGCCGCCGTTCGTCCTCGTCACGCGGCTCGACCCGGTCGACGTCGTCGGTCGTCCACACCGGATCGGGCAGCGCGTCGCGGTCGATCTTGCCGGTGCCGGTGCGCGGCAGCTCCGGCAGCACGACGACCGCCGCCGGGAGCATGTAGTCGGGCAGGCTCACGGCCAGGTGCGGGCGCACCCGCCGGCGCAGCTCCTCCTCGCCGACGTCCGGGTCGGCGGGCACCGCGTACGCCACCAGCCGCACGTCGGCGGCGTGCGCGGACCAGGCGACGACGACGGCCTGCGCCACGTCCGGGTGCGCGCGGAGCACGGCCTCGATCTCACCGGGCTCGATCCGGTAGCCGCGCACCTTGAGCTGCCGGTCGGCGCGGCCGAGGAACTCGAGCTTCCCGTCGGCGTGGCGGCGGACCAGGTCGCCGGAGGCGTAGAGGCGCCCGCCGGGCGGTCCGAACGGGTCGGGTAGGAACCTCTCCGCCGTCAGGCCGGGCAGCCCGTGGTAGCCGCGGGCCACGCCCGCGCCGCCGATGTGCAGCTCGCCGATCACGCCCGGCGGCACCGGGCGCAGCAACGGGTCCAGCACGTGCAGCGACGTGCCCTTCACCGCCGGCCCGAGCCGCACGGGGTCGGGCGCGTGCGAGACCACACCGGCGGCCGAGTACACCGTGGTCTCGGTGGGCCCGTAACCGTCGATCAGGGTCGCGCCGTCGGTCTGCAGGTCGTCGGCCAGGTCGCGGGTCATCGCCTCGCCGCCGCTGATCCGCAGCCGCACGCGCGCGGGCACACCGCCGGCCGCGACGATCATCCGCCAACTCGCCGGACCGCCCTGCACGACCGTCGCCCTCGTCTCCTCGATGCGCGCGCGCAGCAGCCCTCCGTCGGCCACGTCGTCGGCCGGGACCACCACGAGCGTCGCGCCGCTGATGAGCGGGGCGAGCATCTCCACCGTGGACACGTCGAACGCGGGCGTGGTGATCGAGGCGAGCCGGTCGGCCGGTGTCAGCCGCATCAACTCGCCCATGGCGCGCAGCAACGCGGCCAGCCCGCCCTGGGTGCACCGCACGCCCTTCGGCTTGCCGGTGGACCCGGAGGTGTGGATGACGTAGGCCAGCGTGCCGGGGTGCTGCCGCGCCGCGGGTGGCGGCGTGTCCGGTTGGGCGTCGAGCTCGGCGGTGTCCAGGTCGACCTCGGTCCACGGCCCGGTCAGGGGTCCGGTGACCGCGCGCGACGCGCCGTCCGTGACGAGCACCGGCACGTCGGACCCGGCGGCCATCGCGGTCAGCCGGGCCGGCGGCCACGACGGGTCCAGCGGCAGGTAGCCCGCGCCCGCCCGCCACGCGGCGAGGAGGCCGACCACCATCGGCGCGCCCCGGTCGAGGCACAGCGCCACCGGCTGGTCCGGCCGCACACCGGCGGCCACCAGCACGTGCGCCAGGCGGTTCGCCGCCCGGTCCAGCTCGCCGCACGTGAACGCGCCCTCGATCGCGACCGCGTCCGGGTGCTCGGCCAGCGCGGCGAACACCAGGTCGGCGGCGGTCTCCGCGGGCACCTCGACGGCGGGTTCCTGCGGCGCGTCGTCACCGAGCCACAGCTCGGCGACCCGGTCGGCGGGGGAGGCGTGCACGGCGGCGGCGAACACCGAGTGCAGCGCGGCGACCGTCTCGGGCGTGAACAGCGCGGAGTCGTACTGCCAGCGCGCGAACCACCGGTCACCGGCCCGTTCGACGGTCAACGACAGGTCGAACTTCGCGCCGCCGTTCGCGACCGCCTCGGGCCTGATCGTGATCGGGCCGGCGTCACGCGCGGGCGGCACGGGCTCGACCGCGAACATCACCTGCACCAGCGGCGCGTGCGCGAGCGTCCGCTGCGGCGCGGCGATGTCCACGAGCCGTTCGAACGGCAGGTCCTGGTGGGCGAGCGCGGCCACGGTCGCGTCCTCGGCCGCGCCGACCACCTCGCCGAACGTGGTCTCCGGCGTGAACCGCGCCCGCAGCGGCAGGGTGTTGGCCACGAAGCCGACCAAGCCCTCGGTCTCCGGCCTGGTGCGCGCCGCGACCGGCGTGGCCACCAGGAAGTCCGCCTGCCCGGTCACCCGGTGCAGCACGCACTGGAACACCGCGAGCAGCCGGGCGAACGACCCGTCCGGCACGGTCAGCTCCGCCCGCAGCTCCGCGCCGCGCCCGGTGGGCGTCGCCGGCCGCGCCTTGTCGGTCGGCAACGAGAGCACGGTCGGCACGCCGTGCAGCGCCTCGCGCCAGAACTCCTCGTCGGCGGCGAACGCGCCGCCGTCTGCCTGCTCCCGTTGCCACACCGCGTAGTCCGGGTACTGCACGGGCAGCTCCGGCAGGTCGTGCGGCACGCCGGCGACCTCGGCCGCGTACAGCCCGGCCAGCTCGTCGAACAGCACCGCGCACGACCAGCCGTCGGCGATCGCGTGGTGCAGCACGAGGACCAGCACGTGCTCGTCGGGCGAGACCTCCACCAGACCGGCGCGCAGCAGCGGCCCGCCGTGCAACGCGAACGGTCGGGCGACCTCCTCGCGCACCACCGCGTCCACGTCACCCGACAGCCGCGCCAGCGGCACCGTCAACGCCGCCGAAACCACCTGCACCGGCACGCCGTCCTCGGCCGCGAACCGCGTCCGCAACGCCTCGTGCCTGGCGACCAGCGCGTTCAACGCCACCCGCAACGCCTCGGCGTCCAGCGGACCGTCGATGCCGACCCGCCAGCCGATGTTGTAGACCGGGCTCGCGGGCAGCAGTTGGTCGACCAACCACAACCTGCGCTGCCCCGACGAGGCCGGGAACCGGAACACCTCGTCCTCTCTCGTCACCGCGCTCACCGCGGTCCCTCCCCCCTCAGACCGACACCTTCCGGCCAACCCCTCCGGTCGACCGCCACCACCCGGAACTCCGCCGTGTGCCGAGCGCCCGCGGCGTCGGTCAACCACAGCTGGTCCGGACCGGGCAGCATCTCGCCCACGCCCATCGGGACGTCGGGCTTCTCGCGGTCCAGCGCGCGCACCGCGTGCGCGAACAGCTCGACCGACGGCTGGCTCTCCAGATCCACGTAGAACGGCTTGTGCTCCACCGGGCTCTTCACGAACACGAACCTCGGCATGCCGTGCTCCCGTCGCCAGGCCTGCGCCCGCAGGAAGCGGGTCGCCTCGTCCGGGGCGAACGCGAACGCCGACCTCGCGGCGGGCAGCCGCCAGCCCTCCCGGGCGACGACCAACCGGTCCAGGCTGACCCGGGGCGTGTGCGCGCCCGCGGGCAGCAGCCGGAAGTGCTGCACCAACTGCGCCATGACCTGCTCGTTGAGCAGCTCGACCAGGTCGACGTCCACCCGACCGTCCCGGCTGCGCGCCACCAGCCGCCCGCCGCTCTCGGTCACCTCGCACGCGCCGACCGGCACCGCGTCGCGCAGCCCCGGCCCGCACGCGTCGTGCCCGAACACGATCTTCAGGTCGTCGGGCGAGACGAGGGCGTCGGCGAGCCGCTGCGGCGTGCCGCCTTCCTCGCGCGTCGTGGCCAGCACGATCCGCGGCCCGGCCATGTCGTGCCGCATCGCCGCGCGCAGCTGGGCCGGGTCGGGGTGCTGGGACACGAACAACGCCGACCGCATGGTGTTCACGCCGGGGTGCACCTCGCCGAGCACCCACCGGTAGTCGCCCGCCCGGATCGCGTCCTCGTCCCGTGCGGCGATCAGCACGTCGGGGCTGTGCTGGACCGCGCCGCGCCACCCCGGCCGGGGCGCGGCGAACGCCTTGAGCACGGCGTCCCGCACGTCGCTCACCCGGTAGTGGGCCTCGCGCCCGGCCGGCGCCTGCCCGAGGGCCTTGGCCCAGCGGTCCTGCAGGGCCCGGACGAGCCTGCCGATCAGCCGTTCGTCGAGGCGGAAGATCGTGTCGTTGGCCCACAGCCAGAAGTCGGCCAGCCGCACGCGGTCCGAACCGGTGGCCGCGACCCGTTCCCGGTACACCTCGCGCAACGCCCGCCCGTACAGCGCGGAGCCCGCGGAGGTGAACCACCGCGCCGCTTCCAACACCAGCGACAGCGGCGTCCACAGCGTTTCCACCAGCGCGGGGGAGAGGGTGACGTCGAGGTCGCGCCGGCACTCCTCGTGCACCACCGTGCGACCGGCGTAGAAGAGGCCCGGTCGACGCACGGCCGCCGTGCCGGTGATGGCGGTGAACGTCTCGTGCAACCCGTCGATGGCGCGCACCAGCCGGTCCGGGTCGCCGACGGCGGCGGCGACCGCGTCGCGTCCCCGTTCGATCCGGTCGAGCGCCCGCTCGGCCCCGGCGCGGACCTCCGGGTCGCCGATGGCCGCGATCTGCTCGCGCAGAGCGGTTTCCGGCACCAACGCCTCCGGCGGCACCTCCAACGTCCACGCGATCCGCTTGGCCTGCCGCAGCCGTTCGAGGGTGGCGAGCACCCCGTCGAGCGGCAGGTCGAGGTCGAGCGCGATCTCAGGTGCGCGGCGCAGGCCGTCGCAGGCGGCGAGGACGGCCGCGTCCGCCGCGGGCAGCCGCACCGGATCGGTCATCGGGACGTGCATGGTGTCGCCCACGACGTCCACGAAGGGCATCCGCCTCGGCACCGCCCACGGCCGCACGGCGTCCGTGGTCAACGCCTCGGCCAGCTGCTGGACGGCCCAGTTCTCCAGGTAGGTGGTGCGCGAGGCGATCAGGTCGGGCCCGGGTCTCGCGGTGATCGCGGCGGGCGCGCCGTCCTCGATCCTCGCCCACCCGACCGGCCCGAAGAACCCGATGGTGTCGTTCTTGGCGCAGTAGCGCTGCAGGTAGCTGACGACGGTGTGCTCCCAGCGCCGGTAGTCGACGTTGCGGGACGCGGAGCGTTCGCCGGACAACGCCCGGTGCAACGCGTCGACGGCGGTCTGGAGGGCACGGGGGTTCTGCCAGGCCACGGCTTCGCGGAACCTGGCGTCCCCGCTGACGGCCCGCAGCACCTCGGCGGCGGCCTCCCGGCCCGCCTCGAACCGGGCCGCGTACTCGACGAGCAGCGCGTCGTGCCGGGTCGCGGCGTCCTCGGCGGCCGCCAACGCCGCATCGACCTCCGCGTTGTCCGATGCCGTCGACGGGCCCGCGTCCTCGCCGGCCTCCGGGCCGACGACCAGCACCGCGGCCGGTCCGCCGTCGGCCTCGGTCCTCGCGGAGCCCGCCACCAGCGCCACGGGCGCTTCCTCGATCGGCAGCGCGACCGCCACGGGCGTCGGCGCCGCGGCCAGCGCCGCGCGGGCCTCGGCGAACCGGCCCTTGCGCACCAGCCGACCGATCCGCCGCAATGCGGACCGCCGCTCGCCGCGCGCCCGGTCCTCGACCTCCCGCAGCACCCGGAACGCCGTCCACCGCGCCTGGCCCACCGCGTCCTCTGCCGCCAGCACCGCCTCCGCCGCGCGCGCCGCGTCCGGGCTCGCCACGGCCAGCAGCGGCTCGACGACGAATCCCGTCCCGCGCAGCTCGACCCACCGCCACGCCGCCCAGTCACCGCCGCTCGGCAGCACCAGGTGGTCCGCGACCGGTCGCGCCGGCGTGCGCGGCGCGGGCACCAGGTAGGCCGACCGGTCCCGCCGGGTGATCGGCACGCCGCAGGCCGCCGAGCCCGTCGCCGCGTCCAACACCGCCGCGCACGCCGCCAGCGTCCGGGCCCGGTGCAGGTCGGCGACCGGCACCTCGACCCCGAACTCCTCTCGCACCCGGAACGCCAACCGCACCGCGAGCAGCGAGTTGCCGCCCACCGCGAAGAAGTCGTCCTCGGCGAACACCTCCGGCGCGCTGAGCAGGTTCTCCCACAGCGCCGCCAACCGCCGTTGCGTGGCGGTCGACGGGCGGGTCCGGTCCGTGCCCCGCGCGCGCGGGGCACGGACCGACCGCCGCGCCGCCCGGGCCACCTTGCCGCTGGGGGTGAGCGGCAGCGCCGGCGGCGGCC